>NZ_AULM01000013.1 GCF_000422285.1 Desulfatiglans anilini DSM 4660 | reverse complement strand
CCCGAGGGGGTCATAGGCTTCGTAGCGGGTGCTGACGGCCCCCCGGGCCGCTTTTCGCAGCCTCCCGCGTCCGTTCGGGATCGACGTGTCGTCATAGGTAAAGGTGATCGACGGCTCCCCGTTCGAATAGGCCTTGAGGACCAGCCGGTTGAGGGCGTCGTAGCCGAAGCGGGTGGTCAACCCGCGGGCGTCGGTCTGGGCGGTGAGGTTTCCGCTCGGGTCATAGGCGTATCGCCACGCACCCATATCAGGGTCCTGCATGGCGGTCTTTCGGCCCAGGGTGTCGTAGACGATCTGCGTCTCCTTGCCCTCGTGATCGACGACCTTCAGCAGGTCGCCGCCGGCGTTGTAGGTGTAGCGGGTATAAAGAGAGCTGTTCTCGGTCTGTTCGACGACCTGGAGAACGCGGCAGAGGGCGTCTTTTAGGATCGTCTTCGCGGTGCCCTCGGGCCCCCACACGGTTGTGGAAAGGCCCTGATAGGTGCAGGCCGTGGCGATCTGGCCGTGTTCGCCGTCCGGGCCGATGACCCAGAGCGGGCGCCCGCGCTCGTCGTAGACCGTCTGCCGATAGGGGTAGCGGTCGGGCGGCTTGCCGTCCTCGAGGAAATAGGGGCCGGCCGTCATATCCTCCCGGCCCATCGCATCGTAATGGCGGTAGGCGATGACAGGCTTTCCTTCTTCACCGAAGCCGATGGTCTGGATGGGGCGGCCGAGACCATCGACATAGACATATTCGGCCTGTACGTTCCCTTCGCTGTCCTGAAGGCGAGCCGTGGCGGTATATCGGGGAAGGCTTTCGAAGCCGTAGCTCGACCAGGTGACCCCTCCATCCGGATAAGCGGTTTGCACGAGGCGGCTTGCTTTCCTGCCGGCCTCAATTGCGCGGGCATTTCGTTCCACCGCGTCTGCCTTGCATTACTCTACTTGTATCCCGAAGACCGCTATCGCCATCAGTACCCATCCCAACACCCACGCAGCTGGGCGCAGACCCCCAGCGCCGTGCAACAGCCGGTTCACGATCCAACCCCCTCGGGAAGGCCGCAGGCCCCGGGGAAACGGGGTGCCTGCTTTCAGACTCTGTGGCCTTCATGATGGCACGGGGGGCGAGTCCGGTTAGAGGTTCAAATTATGTGCCCCATCCGGTCGGTTGATGATCGACCATGCAAATCCGCTGCGGCGTTGACTCGATGAGGTCGCCTGGTATGGGTTCGAGGACTCCGGTATGCCTGCTCGGCAGTAGGAGTGATTGGAATAGCCGGGGCTGAAAACACCTGCCCGCGATTTGCGGTCTGTATTCTCCAGGTCCTAGCGATCCAGAGAATTTTTAAGCATGGACCCAATCAAGATATGTGCCGGAATGGCGAAAAGGGCGTGGATAATGTCACTGTTTGTCGGGTATGATGTGTAAATATATAATATTATATGGAATTACAGAAAGAAAATCCTTGCTTCAGAGGCGGAACAATGTCCTTTTATAGTTTGCAGCGGCCGGGAAACAGCCGTGATGTGCATCGATATCGCCCAACAACCAAGAGATCGGCGCCTCTTTTTCAGGGCATGCCTTGGAGTGAGGGAGCGTTGGATCGACCGCCGTTTTTCGAAGACAGGGCTTCCAATGATGTCGGCCGCAGTTGGGATTATGATCCGGTAAAGAAGATGAAAACAGGCAGGATACCGGCCGAGGTGATGGCACGCGCTTCATTCTTTTCGGAGTGGCGCGGTCGATACATTTTGGAACGGTGAGGGGTATCTGTGTATAGGCAAGATATATAGCCAAGGTATGGAAAAGGCGATCATGGTTGCAAAGTTTTTTTGCTGTTGAAATAACCGTTTGGAAAGAAATATAGGGGCGCCTTGACACCCCCGCCAGTCATGTTATCATTTTATAAAATTACGAAATTCATAATTTGTGGAATAATGAAAAACGAACAAAACCGTCAAGATCAAGGAGCAGGATATGGCGCTGATGAAGATCAGGAAGAATTTCCAGTTGACCATTCCCCAGGGCCTTCGCAAAAAGTTCAGACTGGTGGAAGGGGATTACGTCGAGATGGACATCAGGGATGAATGCATTGTCCTCCGGCCGGTGAAGGTGATCCAGCCCGACCAGGAGTATTTTTACTCCAGGGAGTGGCAGGAGAAGGAAGCCGAGGTTGACGAGGATGTCCGCAAGGGCGACATCGCCGGGCCCTTCGAGAACGCCGCTGAGGCCATTGAAGCCCTGAAGACCGCCAAGATATGAAAATGAGGCTGGCCTTTTCGAAAAGGTTCATCGAGGATTACCGCCGGCTTCCAGCCCCTGTCCAGAAAGCCGCCGACAAACAGTTGGAGCGGCTGCTCTCCGATTTCCATCACCCGTCCTTGAATGCTAAAAAAATGCAGGATTCCCGGGATATCTGGGAGGGGAGAGTCAACAAAGGTTACCGCTTCACCTTCCAGATCCATGAGGACGTCTATTTTCTCCGGCGCATCGGCACCCACGATTTACTGAGAAGGCCTTGAGCTAGGGCAATCTTTTCACGGCGGCGAAAGCCGGGTGGTGTGGTGGCTTCGCCGTCGTCCGTCGAGGTTTCTTGTCTCTCCTCGATGACGATCTGGAGGGTTTCCTCTCCGCGGTGGACGGAAAAAGGGGGTGACGAAGCGCTGGTGCGTCATTATACTGACGGCCATGGGGATACAGGTCAAAGGAATGGGTGGGGTCCTGTGCCGGAGGGTCGACGCTGGACTGAGCGCTTGGCGGGGCGGCATCCGGAATGCGCGGGCGGCTTCCATGGGCCTGGGTGCCGGGAGCCGCACGCTCGCTGCCGCCCTTTTGCTGCTCGCTGCGGTCTGGCTCGCGGCCCCCGCCGCGGCCGAGAGGCCTTTCCCGCAGCCTGATGGCCCGGTGAACGATTTTGCCGGGGTCCTTTCACCGGAGGAGCGGCAGCGTCTGGATGCCCTCACCCGGGAGGTATTCGAGAAGACCGGTGTGGCGGTGGTGGTCGCGACGTTTCCCGACATCGGCGGGGCCGAGTACAACGATTACGTCAACCGCCTCTATGCGGCGTGGGGCATCGGGAAAAAGGGCGAGGACAAGGGCGTCCTGATCTTCGTGACGATCCAGGAGCGTAAGATGCGGATCGAAACGGGCTACGGCGTCGAGGGCGTCCTCCCCGACGGGCTGGTAGGCGAGATCCGCGACCGCTACATGCTTCCCTATTTCAGGGAGGACCGATTCGGCGAGGGGCTCCTGAACGGCACGCTCGCTGTGGCGAAGGTGCTTGCCGACGATGCGGGCGTAGCCCTTACCGGCGCCCCCGAGCCTAAGGCGTCCGCCCGCCGCGAAGACGGTGCGCCCTTCTGGCCTTTCCTGATCTTTATCCTGATTTTTTTGACGATTGTGCGAAGCGGTTCCCGCTCGAGGGGTGCTGCGCTGCCCTGGATCGCGGGCGCCCCCCGCGGCGGCGGGACCGGCTCCGGCGGTTTCGGCGGCTTCAGCGGCGGCTTCGGAGGTTTCGGCGGGGGCATGAGCGGTGGAGGCGGCGCGGGGGGCGGATTCTGAGGCATGGGAGGGAGGCGGTGATGGCTCGAAGCGCGAAAGATCCGAAGGCGCTGCTGCCGGAGATCATCCAGGATTTCCGGGAGGTATTCGGCAACGATTTGATCTCCCTCATCCTCTATGGCAGTGCGGCCGGGCCGGAGTATGACCCGGCCCGCTCGGACATCAATCTGATGGCGGTGCTGCGGCCGGAGGCCATGGGCCGGCTCGACGAGGCCTTCAGCCTCGTCCGGAAGTGGCGCCGGAAAGGTTGCGCGGTGCCTCTTTTCCTGACCGAACGCTATATCGCCGGCTCCTTGGATGTCTTCCCGATCGAGTACCTGAATTTCAGGTCCCGCTATGCCATGGTTTACGGCAAGGATGTGCTGAGGGGGCTGGAATTGAAGCCCTCGCTGCTGAGGCTGCAGTGCGAACGCGAGATCAAGGGCAAGATGTTGCTGCTCCGCGAAGGGTTCGTCGAAACCGAAGGGAAGCGGGGTACCCTCGCAGCGCTGATCGCGGATTCGACCGGCGCCCTGACGGCCATCTTCAGGGCCCTCGCGGCTCTGAAAGGATTGGAAATGCCCGGGTCCAGGCGGGCGCTCTTCACGGAAGTCTCGAGGGTTTTCGACTTGGACGGGGGCGTGTTCGAACGTTTGCTGGATGTTCGTGACAGGAAGATCAAAGGGGCGCAGGCGGATATGCCGGCGCTTTTCAAACGATATCTGGCGGAGATGGAAAAACTGTCCGACGCTGTGGATGCTATGGGAGGCTGATATGGGCAAGACCGGAAAGACCCTTTTGGTCGTCATCGGGATCATCGCCGTGCTGGGGCTGCTGTCTTTTTCATGGATCAAGGGGACTTACAACGACCTTGTCGCCATGGACGAATCCGTCAAAGGCGCCTGGGCTCAGGTGGAAAACCAGCTCCAGCGGCGCTATGATCTCATCCCCAATTACGTCGAAACGGTCAAGGGCTATGCGGCGCATGAAAGGGAGGTCTTCGTGGATGTGACCGAGGCCCGTTCACGGGTCGCCGGCGCTGAATCGATCCCCGAAAAGATCGAGGCGAACAACGCCCTCTCATCGGCCCTGTCGCGGCTGCTCCTGGTGGTGGAGCGCTACCCCGACCTGAAGGCGAACACGAATTTCATCCGTCTCCAGGATGAACTGGCGGGAACGGAAAACCGCATTGCCGTGGAGCGGCGGCGCTTCAACGAGATGGTCAGGGAGTACAACACGAAGATCCGCAGCTTCCCGACCAATGTGCTGGCCGGTCTTTTCGGCTTCGAGAAGGCGGCCTTCTTCGAGGTGCCCCCGGAGCGGCAGGAGGCTCCGAGGATTCGGTTCTAGGGGGGAGCATCCCCGCTACGCGTTTTTCCGCTCTTCATGGAAGGCCTTGAAGACGCAGCATGATCGGCAGATCTGCATTTTTTCTGCCCAGCTGCCATGGGCGGCGCCTTCGCAGAAGGTTCCGTTCACGAACCAGCAGAGGTCGCCCGAACCCCATTCCCATGCAGGGCATCGGGATCTGACCTCCTCGGGGCAGTGCCGTTCTTCCCAGCAGGAGCGGGGCTTTTGGCCGGCCGCCTTCGCCTTCGAGAGCAGGAAATAGATCTGCCGTTGGGCGTGCGGGGGGATGGTGCGCCATCCCTGTTCATAGCTGTGGACCGTCTTGAGCGAGGTCGCGAGCAGTTCGGCCATCTCCTTCTGGGTCTTCCCGAGCCTCTGGCGGATGACGGCGAATTCATGGGCCTCCATCGATGATCTCCTCTGGAATGGGGAAAATGGATACGGTGCCCTTAGGGTGCGCGAACAAGGTTCCTGGTGAAGGATTCTCCCGGTGCGTAGCGGGTGTGTCAAGACTTCCGAAGTGGAAACGAGCACGGGGCGGGTAAAGCGTTTCCAATGGGACACCAGTAGACCACATTGTGGTAGTGATGTCAAGTTCGAACCAGCCGGTGCAGCCGGCTCACCGCAGGGGGCGATGCATGGAGAACGATCCTGTCAACATCCCGGTGGACGGGTGCCTCGACCTGCACACCTTCGCCCCGTCAGAGGCCGGAGACCTGGTGGAGGACTATATCGAGGCCTGTCTGGTGGAGGGCATCTTCGAGGTGCGGTTCATCCATGGGAAAGGAAAGGGGGTCCTCCGCGAGACGGTTCACGCGCGGCTGAGACGCAGTCCGCATGTCCTGCGCTTCGCGCTCGATGCGGGCCCGTCCGGTTGGGGGGCGACGGTGGTCTGGTTGAAGGAGAGGCGTTTGGAGGCGTCGAAAGGGAAGGAGGGTGCAGACGATGAATGACGAGCGGTACAGCAACCCTTATGTGATCGGGATCCTGCTCGGCCTGGTCCTGCTTTTCACGTTCTATACCATGGGGCGGGGCCTCGGGTCCTCGGCGTCCTTTGCGCGCATCGGGACGGCCGGGGTGCACTGGGTGGCCCCGGAGCATGCGCAGGCCAATCCCTATCTTTCGAAATACCTGGCCTGGGGGCGCTCCCCGCTGATGGACTGGCTCGTGTTCCTGACGCTTGGCGCCGGGCTGGGGGGGCTTTTCTCGGCCTTCATCGCCCGCCGGGTCCGCGGGGAGGTGGCGAGAGGCCCATCGATCGGGGTTTCGGCCCGGCTCTGGCTGGCCCTCGGGGGCGGAATCCTGTCCGGGTTCGCCGCGCGGCTCGGACGCGGATGCACGAGCGGGCAGGCGCTGACCGGGGCGGCTGAACTGGCCTTCGGGAGTTGGGTGTTCATGTTCTGCATCTTCGCGGGCGCATACGCCGCCGCCTGGTTTTTCAGAAAGGAGTGGTTGTGATGGGGCCTCTCTACAAGTTCGGATGGTTCGATTACGCCTACGCCCTGCAGCTGGCGGTCCTGATCGGCTTCCTCTTCGGGTTCGTGCTGGAGCGGGCGGGCTTCGGCAATGCCCGCAAACTGACGGCGATCTTCTACCTGCGGGATTTCTCAGTCCTGAAGGTCATGTTCACCGCCATCGTCGTCTGCATGCTTGGACTGCTGTACTTCTCGGTCTTTGGATGGATCGATCTCGGCCGCGTCTATCTCCTCCAGACCAATATCTGGCCTCAGATCGTGGCGGGTCTGCTTCTGGGGGTGGGTTTTGTGATGGGCGGGTACTGCCCGACCACGTCCGTGGTGGCGACGGTCTCGGGGAAGCTCGACGGTCTGGTCTTCCTGGGGGGGATGGTCATCGGCTCGGTGATCTTCGCGGAGGTTTTCCCGCTGCTGGCCGGTTTCTATGAAGCCGGGGCCATGGGCGCCGTAACCCTCTCCGACGTGCTCGGCATCCAGTCGGGAATCGTTGCTCTCGGCGCCTGCCTGATGGCCGTCGGCGCCTTCTGGCTCGGGGAGCGCCTCGAGGGCCGCTTCGGCGACCCGGAGCGCCTTCCGGGCGGATCGCGGCGGATGAAGCTGGGGGGAGCGGCCCTCCTGGTGGCGCTGGGCCTGATCCTCGCTGTCGTGAACCCGGACCGTTTCGTCTCGTCCCGTCCGGAGGCCCAGCCCGAGGCGGAAAGCATCGAGGCGACGTCCCAGCCGGAAAGCGTTCCGGCCGCCGGGTTCGACGCGGCTGCCCCGGCTCCGCGGGCGGCCGAACCGCCAGCACCGGCGCCGGGGGGCTTCCGGATCCTCCACGATGAAGGCTGTTAGCGGACGATCACCGCGCCGTCTTGGCTCAGGCGCCCGGTCCCTCGATACCGGCCAGGCCGGGAGACGCGGCGAAGCGGTTGAACAAGCGCCGAAGCCGGCGCACAGCCTCCTCGTTTCCGGATGGATCTAGCCGGCGGCGGCTTCTGACCCCCGGCTGCCTTCGAGCGGCGGGGCGGCGGCGATGAGGCGCTCGCGGTCGAGCGGCCGGATGTGTTCGACGATCCACTCCCGCATGCGCGCACCGGCGGGAAGGGACTGCTTGTAGCTCATGAAATCGAGCTCGATGCCGAGGGCGTCCGCTGCGTCCAGGGCGATCAGGGGCCAGATCTCCCCGATGTCCCCGACGATCGGGATGCTTCCCGGGATCCGGGCGAACCCCGACATCTCCATCCGGAAGGGCACGGCAAAGGTCTTGGTCTTGGGGAGCCCCTGGTCCACCGCGTCGGTGACGGTGTGCGCCGCCTGCTCACGCTGCCAGACGACCTCGAGGTTGGGGTCGAGGTCGATGCGGACGATGGTCTTCTGTTCGAGCGAGTAGGTCCACCCGCCTTCCCAGTCGACCCAGAAACCGTGTCCTGTGTAGCGTTCGAAAGGTCCGTCGTGGATCTCCTGCGAAAGCGCCAGGGCCGATTCGATGATGACGTCGGCGCCGGCGAGCATCTCGGCGACGCGCCGGGCGCGCTCTGAAAGCGGCAGTGAATCCCCCACCGCCAGACCGACCTCCCCGCCCCCCACGAGCTGCGGGATCGTCACCAGGACGGGCAGATGGAGCGCGGTCCCGGCCCCGATCATGGTCAGAGGGTCGGCGCCGTAGCCCGCCATCTGTTCGAACGGGATCTTGTGCTGCCGGGCGAGGGGCAGGATCTCGCGCGCGATCCGCTCCGTGCGCCATCCGGTGGGATAGGCGAGATTCCCGGCCACCTTGATGATCGTGTGGCCGGGCAGCGCCAGCATGCGCTGGTAGAGGTCCGGATCGAAGGTGATTTCCCGGGCGATCCGGGCGATCTGCGCGTCGTCCAGGAGGGTCGCTTCGACCTTCCCGTCGGAAGGCAGTCGTTCGGGCGCGATGCCGAGCGCGGCCCCTTCGATGCGCTTGACGCGCTCGAGGGTGCCCCCCATTTCGTGGTTGATGACGGCCGAACTGGTGGTAACGCCGTCGATCAGCCCCTTGTGCATGAGTTCGGCGACCAGCGTGGTGACCCCTTCATGAAGGTTCGGCCCGCTTCCGAGGACGGCCACGACCTTGCCGCCTTTCTGTTTGGCGGCGACGATCCGGGAGACGGCCTGATTCAGCCGCTCCAGGACCTCGGGGCGAAGGGAACGGCGGATGTCGGCCAGGGTGCTGCGATCGATTTCCATGGTGCGTCTCTTTCTAAGATTCATAGGGTGAAAGGTCCGGTGAGTTTCACGATCTCCAGGGCGTGGCGCTCGGCCGCCGCCAGGTTCTGGAGTACGGCCTGGCGGCCTTTGGCGGCCCGCTCCCCGCTCGCTTCCGGGTGTGCCAGGTGCCAGATGATCCGCTCGGCCAGTTCGTCGCCGTCATGGACCGTTTCGCCGGCGCCGGCCGCCTCGAGCAGGGCGCGCGCATCCCAAAAGTCGTCCATCCAAGGCCCGTAGAGGACCATCTTGCCCCAGGCCGCCGGTTCGAGAGGGTTCTGACCGCCGAGCGGCACCAGGCTCGCCCCGCAGAAGGCCAGGTTCGCGACGCTGTACAGGCCGAAAAGCTCCCCGAAGGTGTCGAGGATGACGACCGGGGCGGTGCGCCGCCGGCCGGGTCCCTCGAGCCCGGTCCGCAGCTCGCAGAAAAAACCGGAGCGCTTGACGAGCGCCTCGATCTCCCGCACCCGCTCGAGGTGGCGCGGTGCGATGACGAGCACGGCCTCAGGGAAGACCTCCCGGACGCGCCGGAAGGCCTTCAAAAGCGTTTCCTCTTCGCCTGTGCGGGTGCTGCCGGCCACGACGACCGGCTGGCCTTCGTCCACCGAGAGCAGCCGGCGGAAACGCTCCGCGTCTTCCGGGCGGATAGATTTGCCGAGCAGGTCGTATTTGGCGTTCCCGTTCACGACCACCCGCTCCCGGGGTGCGCCCATCGCAAGGATGCGGTCACGGTCGGCCGCGGTGATCATGCTGAAAAGGCTGATACGCTCGAGCACTGGCCGGAAGAACGCACGGAGCTTTACGTAGCGTTTGATAGAGCGGGCGGAGATGCGGCCGTTGACGATCGCCGTTCGAATGTGCATGCGGTCGGCCGCGGCGACCCAGAGCGGCCAGATTTCGGTCTCCAGCAGGACGAGGACGTCGGGCCGGACGGCCTTCAGCGCCCGCTTAACACAGGGCGCCGCATCCAGCGGGGAGTGGACGACCAGCGCCTGCTCCCTGAAAACCTCCTCGGCCAGACGGCGTCCATGGGGGGTGATCGTCGAAACGACGAAGACTGCATCCGGCACATGCCTTCGGATCGCCTGAGCGAACGCCTCTGCGACCTTGACCTCGCCGAGCGAGACGGCATGGATCCAGAAGCGCGGGCCGCCTCCCAAAGCCTTCAGGCGCCGCAGGGGCAGCAGCCCGAGCCGCTCCCTGAAATGGACCCGGTACCGGGGGTTCGAGAGCGGAATCCAGAGCAGGAGCGGGGCGAGGCAATAGAACAGGACCCAGCCCAGAATGGCGTAGCATTGGATCAGCATGACAAAATCCGGCAGTCCTTCCTTTCAGTCAGCATCGGCCGTTTTCTCCACCCGGATTTGCACGTCCCGGCCGACCGGAGCCTCGTCGACAACCTTGCCGCCGTTGTGATCGATGACCTTGTTGACCCGCTCGAGCTTGTCGCGCTCGACGATGAAGGCGAAGCTCTCCCCGGGGTGGATGATGCGAAGACATAAACTTATGTCCAGATAGGCCCTTCAGCAGTCCCCTCGGTAATCGATGACCTTTTCGTTCGGGTTCATGGTTGGTTCTCAGGCTCCTTGGGATGGGATCGCAGGAAATCCAGCAGGGCCATGCACAGCGGCGAGGCGGTGCGCCTGCGGTCCCGGATGAGGTAGAAGCGGCGCTTCATCGAGACGCCTTGGATCCTCAGGGCCTTCAGGGCCCCGGCGGCGAGCTCCGTCTGGACGGCCCGCCACGAAAGGACCGACACGCCGAGTCCGGCCTTGACCGCTTCCTTGACCGCGGTCGAGGTGCCGAAGCGCGCCACGACATGGAGAGGGAGCGATCCGCCTTTCTCAGCGCCCTGCAAAGCATCTTCCAAAATCTTGAGGGTCCCGGACCCGATCTCCCTCTGGACGAACGGCTCCTTGAAAAGCGCTTCGAGCGTCAGTTCGTTCTGACCGGCCAGGTGGTGGTCCGCGGGGACGATCACGAGGAGTTCGTCGTCCCAGAGCGGGGTGTAGATCAGGGCCTGATGCCCGCCCTTCGATCCGACGATGCCCAGTTCCAGCCCGCCTTCCAGGACACGGTTCTCGATCTCGCTGCTGTCGCCGATCAGGATGTTGACCGTGAGGAGCGGATGACGCCTCCGAAAGGCGCCGATGACCCTCGGGAGAATGTACTCGCCGGGGATGGTGCTGCCGCCCATGCGGATCTCACCGTGCTGGACGCCCAGAAACTCCTGCATCTCGAGGAGCGCGTTGCGCTTCATCTCGAGGAGCAGTGCGGCATGCTTGTAAAGGAGTTCACCGGCCCTGGTGGGGATCACCTGGCGGCCCAGCCGGTCGAGCAGCCGGGTTCCCACGTGGCTTTCCAGAGTCGCGATCCGTTCGCTGACCGATGCCTGGGAGAGGAAGACGGCCTTGGCCGCCTTCGAGAAGCTCTTCAGGTCGACGACCTGGCGGAAGATCTCCAGCTGGCGGAGGTCGAAGTCGATGTCCGGAGGCGGCTGTTCGGTTGTTTTTTTCATCCCGACCCCTACAGGTAACCGAACCAGAACGTTTCGATCTCCCGGAAATTGTCCGCCACGGCCTCGCCGCCTCTGATCATGTCGCCGTGGCCCGGCAGGAGCAGTTCCACATCGAGTTGGGCGAGCCGCTGGATGCTCTGCTTGAGCTGGGCGCCGTCGCCTGCCGGGAGGTCGGTCCTGCCGATCCCTCCCTGAAAGACGACATCGCCGGTGAAAAGCGCCTTCTTCTGCGGCCAGTAAAGGGCGATGGAGCCTGGAGAGTGCCCGGGCGCATGGATCACCTCTAAGGACAGATCGCCGATCTCGAGCCCGCCTTCCGTCAGGAGGATCTGGGGCGCGAAATCCGCAACCCCCAGGGCCTGGCCATAGCGCGGCGCCATGCGCCGGATGAAGTCGAGTTCGACCGTGTGCATGGCGATCAGGGCCGGGCCGCCCGCAAAACGCCGGACGGCCTCGATGTGGTCGGGGTGCCCGTGGGTGATCAGGATGACATCGATGTCTGCCGCGGTGATCCCGAGCCGTTCGAGTTCCGTCTCGACATGCCCGAACAGGTGGTCATGCCCCGGGTCGATCAAAATCCTCCGGCTCCCGTCGATGAAATAGGTGTTGGCGTTGTTGGCCGTCGGGTTGAACCAGAAAAAACCGTGCAGGTCATTTTCTATTTGCATGGGGGCCTCAAAAAGTTAAAAATATATCTTATCGGCGGACTTGATCGGGTTCTATGAAAATCTCCATTCGAAAATACGAATTTCCGGCCGGCGTCGAGGAGATCGAGCCCTTGTTTCCGGGGTGCCCGAAGCGCCGCCTCACAGGCGGATATCCAAATCGATGCCGGGATCGGCCAAACCGGGAACCCGCTTGGCAGGCGTGGGGCTGAGCACTCGCAGCGTGTCAAGGAAATCCAACATTTCCGGCCTGGAGCCCCGGTGGCAGACGGTAAATACCGGCTCCCAACGCTTCGCGCTGGGACTGAGCACGGCTAGCCTGTGAAGAACCCGGGACCCGCCGCGAAGGGCCGACACTGCGCGAGACGGAGCCGGTGAAGAGACCGGGAACCATCCCGACGGGGTGGCGCTGAACAGACGCAGCCGCCGAAGGAAGCCGTTTTCGGATGGAAACCCGGATCGTTCCGGGTAATCGTCATTCCGGAAGCATACTAAAAAAGGCCTGTCGGGGATGTCAAGCGCTAAAGAGACAGGCCGACGGTCGACTCCGGGGGCGCTGCCCCGTCAGGAGCCGCTGGTTCGGCAATTGAAAAAACATCTTGTGCTGGAGCTGCATGATGGCGGGCGGTGAAGAGAAAGAAAGCTGTGGATGTCAGGTCTGTCCAGGACAGATAGAGGTTCCCACGGAGAGGGAAAGAGCCGCGCTCGCGGAAATGAGGGCGATCAAGGAGCGTGTGCGGGTGCTCAAAGGCAGCCTCGATTCCATCCAGGAGAAGGGCGGCGACCGGTCGCACATGGTGAAGGAAATCGAAACGACGCTCGCCTCTCTCAAGGCTGAATGGGAGCGATGGGAGGAAGAGCGCAACGCGGCCGCGCAGGAGCGCATGCGCCTGCTGGGCCATGATGAGACGGTTTGAGGGATTTGGTTCATGACAGAAGAGGCAATGGCCTGGTTTGAGGAAGAGGAAGAGATCGGTACCATCCGGTGCGTGATCTGTGGTGTGGCGGTGGATTCGGTAGAGGAGGCCCTGGACTGCGACTGGGCGCCTTTTTTCTATGAGGGGAATGATCAGCACGGACCCGCGTGCGCCGGCTGCTCCAGCGCCCTGATGAGGGTGGATGAATTCGGGGAGATGGAGGTCAAGGAGGAATACCGCGGCAAGATCCGCTACCTGGACGAGCCGCTCGAAGACGACGGCGACTATGTATTCATGGGCGCGATCTACAACTGAACGGCCGGGAAGCGCCCTCGAGAAAGGTTGAAAAGCCCGCGGCACCGGCCGGAAAGTTGCCCGATGTGCGCAGTCGACTCTGTGAAGCACCCCGCGATTTCGGGCTGTGAGGGCGGATTCGACCCCGCCTCGAGCGGTACGGGGCCCGGCACTCGAGATGCCGGTAAATGCCGACTCGCGATAGGAGTTTCATCCGGGCGCGGGTCCGTGCACCAAAAGATAGATGGTGGGACCCGCCGCCTTTCAGAGACGAGGCCTCAGTGCCCGCAGCAATGGTCTTCGCAGCGGGCCGTATCGGCCATTGCGCGGATGATCTCGCGCTGGTCGCTTTCCTGAATGTCCAACACCTCGACTTCGAAACACCCCCCCTCCTCGATGGTCGCATGGGCGGGCAGCAGCGTCCAGAGATGGCCGAAGAAGTCCGGCCACTGCTCGTCACCGGGCTCGACCCTGAAGGTTTCACCGAGTTTCTTCCCTGCCAGTTCGAACTCGAAGGGTGTCAAGCCCTGGGGCGCGATGCCGAAGACAAACGTCAAGCTGCCCTGTGCTTCATCATCGGAAAGGGCGGCGCCGCGGAGTTTTCGGAGCCCGGCGGTTACCTTGGTAAGATGTTCTACTGTTTTGACGGAATGCTCCATGCGTGGCTTCCTCCCTGAAGAATGAGTATCTGTGTATATACAATAAGACATTTTCTCCCGTGCGCAAACCATCCCGGAATCGGTCACCGGGATTTCCCTGGTGGCCGGTTTGTCCTGTGTGGTATAGTGTTTCCACTCCGAAAGGGTTTTTTTGGCAGTCTCCGATTCCAGAAGAAAAAATCCTCATTCTTCTCCCGCCTGCTGCTGATCGCCGGCAGGCCGGTCGACCGCAGATCAACCGGGGGGATTGCGCATGACGCCGCCGCTGGTATGGCTCGATCTCGAGATGACGGGGCTCGACCCTGAACGGCATGTGATCCTGGAGATCGCCTCCGTCGTGACGGATGGTCATCTGCGCACCTTGGAGGCTGGGCCGCACCGGGTGATCCACCAAACGGAAGACGTTCTCTCGCGGATCGACATCTGGAGCGCCGAACAGCACGGCGTCGCCGGTCTGCTCGAAAAGGTGCGCCGATCCGAGTGGACCTGCGAGGCAGCCGAGGCGGAGACGCTGGCTTTTCTAACAGGGCACTGCGCGGCCGGCGTGGCGCCCCTTTGCGGGAATTCCGTCTGGCAGGACCGGCGCTTCCTGATCCGCCATATGCCGCGCCTGGCCGAATTTTTCCACTACCGGAACATCGACGTGAGTTCGATCAAGGAACTGGTGCGGCGCTGGTATCCGGAACTCCCGCCCTTCCGCAAAGAGAAACGCCACCTCGCCTTGTCGGATATAGAGGAATCGATTCGGGAACTCGCTTATTACCGGCGCAGCGTCTTCAAACCGCCCGAAGACCTGCAGGCCCCGGCGGATCGATGTGCGGGACTTCCCGGGTCTTCGGCAGAAGGCGTTTCCTGAGCCGGGGGTCGGGGCGGCCCCCGGGACGCCTGGAGAAGGAGCGGGTTGCGCAAGGCGGATTTCAAACGACAGAAGGGAGTGAGCAGCAGGAGCGATGGCATTGAATCCCAAGACTGAAAAAATCCTGATCGCCATGCTTTGTTTGGGGGGTGTCGCGATGGCGGCCTGTGGTCTGATTCTGGACAACGACTCCCTGTTTGTGCTGGGCCTGGTCGGAGTGGTCGCCGGTTATTCGCTGCTGCGGAAGAAATTGAAGGCGATGCTGCGTGATCAGGAGTCCCGCTACAGGGGTGTTTGACAAGGGGCTGGAATTCATTTAGTGTCGATTGGGAAAGGATTTCCGACTCGTGCGGCGGTGAACGGGGGCGTGTTGTGCCGATGGAAAACGTGAAACCGAAGGTTTGTCATTACGAGGATGTACCGGCCAGGGATTTCGGAGCCGAGGCCCCCGGTGTGTCCATCCGCTGGGTGATCGGGGAGGCCGACGGGGCGCCGACTTATGCCCTCCGGATGATCGAGGTGGCTCCGGGCTGCCGGACACCCGACCACAGCCATCCGTTCGAGCACGAGAATTACGTGGTCGCGGGGAGAGGCCAGGTGCGGCTCGGCCAGGATTGGCATGAGATCGGCGCGGGCAGCATCGTCTTTGTTCCGGGCGGACTGCGCCACTGCTACCGCAACACCGGGAGCGACGTGCTGAAGTTTCTCTGCGGGATACCGGTTTCGGCCGCCAAACCCTGAGTCGCGCGGCGGTGCAGCTGTCTTTCATGATCATGGCGGGCCTTTCCTCGGCCGCGGTTCTGCCGCCTCGCTCCGCGAGCCTCGAAAAGGTCCTGAATCCGAAAAGAATGGAGCGCGCATATGGACGCGAAGGCAAGAGACATCATGGTGAGGGAGTTTGACACGGTAGCGGCGGATGCGCCTCTGAAAGAGGCGGTCAAGAAGCTTCACGAGGCTCAGGTCCGGGCGACGGGATACAAGGCCTTCGGCATCCCGGTGGTCGATTCGATCGGGCACGTGACGGGGATGCTCTCCATGTTCGATGTCATCTATCATTTGCGTCCGCCCTTCATGAACTACGAACTCGAGAGCTTTTCCGCCTGGGAGGGGGAACTTGGCCCCTACCTCGAGCGGTTCGAGGGCCTGAAGGTGGAAGAGGTGATGAGCACCCCCGTCGCCACGGCCGAAGCGGACGATCACGTGATGGTCGTCATGGACCGCATGGTCAAGAGAAGGGCCCGGCGGCTGCCCGTGGTGGAAGGCAACCGGATGATAGGCATGATCTATCTCTCGGATGTTTTCCACTATCTCTGCAAGAGCTGGTTGTAACGGTTTTCACCTGAGAGGGGGGGTCGCGAACGAAGAAGCCGGACGGTCCGCGCGCGAACCGATGGGGAAAAGCTGCATCTCCAGCTGGGGATTCGGCGCAAGCTGATACCCGCCTCCGAATGGGCCTGTATCGAGGCTGCAGGCCTTCCGCAAAGCCGTCAATCCGGGGGGAAAAGCGCCTTGCGCAGAAAAGCGAGGCCCAGGTCGAGCAGGGCGGTGTCGTCCCCGGCGATGCACTCCCTGACGTTCACCGGGACCTCGAACCGATCCAGAAAGCCCGTCGAAAACACGAATTCACGAAAGATGTCCAGATTGTAGCATGCCACCAGAACCTTCTGAAGCTGACGTTCATCGAGTCCTTTCCCCGAAGCGCGGCGTGGGTGGAATATGAGCTCCAGCATCCTGTCGTTCATGGCGGAGTAAGGGTCGAGGCCTTGCCCCGTGTGCCAGGTGCCAACCGTCCATACCCTGTTTTCCTGCCTGCCGAGGCACTGGGGCGGATCAAGCATATAAAAGAAGGCTTCGAGCCGGCCGCTGCCGGAGGCATACCCCGATACGCGGCACAGCGGGTAGAGGCGGCAGGCGGTCGGCCGATCGGCATAGACCTTGCATCCCTCGACCCCGAGGAAGGGGCAGCGTCCATCGGCCCCATCGCTCATCCTGAGCAGAACGACGGGAAACCCGGATTGGGGGTCTGTGCGGTACAGGGTGTACCGATCGAGGAACACGTCGGAGTGCAGGTTCAAATTTCTGCGAAGCCTGAGGACATCGTAAGGCGTCAGCGGGAGGTGCTTGTTCCGGCAGCACGTGTTGAAGCAGGATAAACCCTGATGGCAGTCGAAGCGGAAGGTGTCCTGGATGGTCAGTTGTTTTTCGGGGGGTGGTGCGGTTTCGATGAACATGATTCCCCTGTGCTCGATGGTGGATTGCGGGAGGACCGAAGGCCGGATACGGTCCGAGGCGGCATTCTAACCCTGCCGGCCGCCCTCCGCAAGCGGCGAATGACGTTTGTCCGTTGTAGACCTGGACTTTTTTGAAGGAGTATCCGCTGACATGAAGATACATGAGTATCAGGCCAAGGAGATCTTCAGAGGGGCCGGCATTCCGGTGCCCGACGGAGTGGTGGCGAATTCCCCGGAAGAGGCCGCCGAAGCGGTGCGGCGCGTGAAGGGCCCCCCCTGGGTGGTCAAGGCCCAGGTGCATGCCGGCGGGCGGGGGCAGGGGGGGGGCGTCAAGGTGGTCCGGAGTCCGGAGGAGGCGGGGGCGGCCGCGGAAAAGATCCTTGGGGCGCCGCTCGTCACCAGGCAGACGGGCCCCCAGGGGGTGCGCGTGAACCAGGTTCTGGTCGAAGGCGGGGTGGACATCGACCGGGAGCTTTACCTCGGGATGGTGATCGATCGGGCGACTGCCAGCCCGACCATGATCTTCAGTCCTTCAGGGGGGATGGACATCGAGGTGGTGGCGTCGGAGGCCCCGGAGCACATCTTCGAAGAGGCCGTCGATCCCGCGACGGGGTGGATGCCGTTCCAGGGCCGCAACCTGGCCTACGCCCTGGATCCGCTGCCCGAGCCCGCGGCATTGAAGGGCTTGATGCAGGTGATGCAGAAGGTCTACGAGATCTTTTTGGCCCATGACTGCTCTCTGGTCGAGATCAATCCGCTGGTGATCACCCGCGACGGGAAGGTTGTGGCGCTCGACGCCAAGTTGACGATCGACGACAACGCCCTTTTCAGACAGAAAACCATGCTCGAGTTGGACGATCCGCGGGAAAAGGATCCGCTCGAGTTGATCGCCGAGAAGCACCACCTCAATTACATCCGCCTCGACGGCAACGTGGGGGCGATGGTCAACGGCGCCGGGCTGGCGATGGCGACCATGGACGTGATCAAAATGGCCGGAGCCGAGCCGGCCAATTTCCTGGATGTGGGAGGCGGGGCCACGGAGGAGATGATTACCCGGGGGTTCGAGATCATCCTGTCGGATGACCGGGTCAAGGCGATCCTGATCAATATCTTCGGAGGGATCCTGCGCTGCGATGTCCTCGCCAGGGGCGTCGTCGCCGCGGCCCGCAAGACCAGCATCGGGGTCCCTCTGATCGTGCGCCTCGAGGGCACGAATGTGGAAGAGGGGCGGGCCATCCTGAGGGCGTCGGACCTGAAGTTCCTGGTGGCCCACAATCTGGCGGAGGCGGCTGAACTCGTATCCAGAAACCTTTCCTGAGCGGGTCGATTATGAGCATATGGGTGGATGAAACCAGTCGGGTAGTGGTCCAGGGGATCACAGGCAAAGAAGGCACCTTTCATACGGAGCGGATGATCGATTACGGCACGGTGGTGGCCGCGGGCGTGACCCCGGGCAAGGGGGGCGGCAAAGCGGTGCGCGGCGTGCCGGTTTTCCACTCCGTCGCCAAAGCGGTGGCGGAGGAGGGTGTCGATGTCTCCTGCATCTTCGTTCCGCCTCCCTTTGCGGCTGATGCGGTGATGGAGGCTGCGGCGGCGGAGGTGCGGGTGATCGTTTGCATCACCGAGGGGATTCCGGTGCTCGACATGGTGCGCGTCGCGCATTTTCTGCGCGGTAGGGACTGCGTCCTGATCGGGCCGAACTGCCCCGGCATCATTTCACCGGGCAAGACCAAGGTGGGGATCATGCCGGGGGATATCCACAGGCGCGGGCCGATAGCGGTCCTCTCCCGAAGCGGGACCCTGACATACGAGGTCGTCGAGCAACTCACGCGGGCGGGGTTGGGGCAGTCGACCTGCATCGGGATCGGCGGGGACCCCATCGTCGGGACCTGCTTCATCGACCACCTGGAACGGCTGAAGGATGACCCGGAGACGAAGGGGGTCGTTCTGATCGGGGAGATCGGCGGGACGGCCGAGGAGGAGGCCGCCCGCTATGTGGCGGCATGCTTCCCCAAACCGGTGATCGCCTTCATCGCCGGCCGGACGGCGCCGCCGGGGAGGCGGATGGGGCATGCCGGCGCCATCATCTCCGGCGGGCGGGGAAAGGCGCAGGACAAGATCGACGCGCTCGAACAGGCCGGTGTAACGGTGGCACACGACCTCGGCCGCCTGGGGCAGACCGCCCTGGAGGTGATGGGTGCGGCCGGCGTCCTTCCGAACCTTGCTTGACTCGCGCAAGGGCGAGTGATAGCATATCTTATCTGCAAGTAGGGACAGGATCCGCGTGGATCCGCCTCCCGGACTAGCATTGTACCAGGACTGAAAAAGCCGCCTTTCCGATGTCATCTTTGCCTTTGCGGCTGAGGGGGGACGCATGAACAAGATCCTGGATATCGCTGGACGCCTGAAGGAAAAACAGCGCGAAGAGCAGATCGAAGCCAACCGCCGGAAGCTGGAAACGATCCAGAGGACGATCCATTGTTCTCTCTGCTCTTTCAAGTGCGGCATGTGCGGGCATCATTTCGACACCACCGATGCGTTTTGTCCTCCGGAAACGTCCTCAGGCGAAATCAGCCTTTGCGACAGCTGCCGCGAGGAATTCGAGGACTTCATGAAGCAGGTGTCGGGCAAGAAAGGCCGCCGGATGTTTTGGCACAACAAAGAATGGGTTCAGCTCTGGTCGGCCTGGCTCGACTATCGTGAAGCCATGGTCAATTTTAGAAAATCTTATGAATTCAGGCGCTTGATCCAGGAATTGGACACCTGATTCTTGAGGTTGGAGGTCGCTGTATGTTTGGCATCGGCATGCCCGAACTGATCATCATCCTGATCATCATCCTGATCATCTTCGGGGCGGGAAAGCTCCCCGAGATCGGCAGCGGTATCGGCAAGGGGATCAAGAATTTCAAGAAGGCGACGCACGAAGCACAGGAAGAGATCGATGCCCCCGCGGATCAGGAGAAGGAAGACAAGGGCAAATCCTGAGGCCCATGGAGGGCGGCGGCATCCCCCGCACCCGCCGCCGCTGCGAAGAAGGAAGACAACGGCGAATCCTGATGCTCACGAGGGGTTTGCCCGGGGTTGAAGCAACGCCCATGCCGGGACGCGCGTCCGGGGATGGGCGTTGCTTGGTTGTGGTCTAGAACGGGATGTCGTCTTCGGGCATGGAACCGGGCGCCTCATCCGGGAACGGCGGTTTGTCCGGGGCGCTCGGGCGGCCTCCGCCGGCGGGAGAGTCGAGCATCTGCATGTTCTGGGCAACGATCTCAGTGGTGTAGCGTTTGTTGCCGTCGCGGTCTTCCCAGGATCGCGTCTGCAGTTTGCCTTCGATGTAGATCTGGCTGCCCTTTTTGAGATATTCCCCGCTGATTTCAGCGAGCCGGCGCCACAAGATGACACGATGCCACTCGGTCCTTTCCTGCCTTTCCCCGGTGTTCTTGTCTTTCCACTCGTCTGAGGTGGCCAGGCTCAAGGTGGCCACGGCATCACCGCCCGTCGTGTAGCGGATCTCAGGATCCCTTCCCAGTCGACCGACCAGAATGACTTTGTTGACTCCCGCCATACCACTCATCTCCTTGCGTCTAGGACTGCGGGTTGAGGTTGATGTCTGCGCTGCTCCGGTTCGAGAGGCAATGCAAGACAGGGGGGCTTTCCATGTTCGTGAACCGGCGGCTCGAGTTTCTTTCCGGTGCAAACGGTCAACTGCCTTTCGCCATGCCCGCGATCAGGATCACGGTCTGCCGCCGGGGAGCCATCCGGTCAGGGACCTCTTATACCACGGGATGCCCTCTCGATCAATCCCCCCTGGATGTCGATCCACGGATGCTGGACCGGGGGCGCGGAGGGATGATTTTAGCGAAATGCCCCAAAACCTTATCTTTTACCCGTTCCACTGAGGAGCGCAGCCGGTTCTTTGCTTGACTCAGGGGATGCAAAAGGGTAAGGTCCTGTTTATTTTATGAATAAAAGCATTTCCCGGCGGACTGGGCTTTTTTCTTCACACGCTTCGCGTGCGCCGTTCCACCCCTCCGGGGCGGGTCATGGTTTTTCCAATATCCAGGAAATCGAGTGTGCGCGCGGAGGCGACCTGCAGGCCGCCGCGCAAGCAGGCGCTTAGATTGGCGCCGGGACGGGTGAAAGAGACGATTTCGGGATGGAAACTGCGTGGGATGCCCTGCATGGTTTTCCCGCGGTTTGGAGGTCTGTTATGGTGAAGGTGATCCCTTTGGGGGGGTTGGGCGAGATCGGCTTGAACATGATGCTCTTCGAGGCCGATGAGACCATTCTGGTGGTGGACTGCGGCTTGATGTTCCCGGATGAGCATATGCCGGGGGTCGATCTGGTGATCCCCAGCTTCGCGTACCTCGAGGACAAGCGGGAGCGGGTCAAGGCGGTGATCCTGACGCATGGCCATGAGGACCACATCGGCGCCATGCCCTTCTTCCTCCGCGACTTCGAGGTCCCCGTCTACGGAACGCGTTTCACCCTCGCCCTCCTGGAGGAAAAGCTGAAGGAACATCACCTTCCGGGAAAGGTGGATCTCAGGGAGGTCCGGGCCGGAGATCTGACCGAGGTGCCCCCCTTCAAGGTCGAATATATCTCTGTCAGCCACAGCATTGTCGATGGTGTGGGGCTTGCCATTCAAACCCCGGAGGGATTGCTCATTCACTCGGGCGATTTCAGGATCGATCCGACCCCCGTCGACAGCCAGTTCACCGACCTGGTGCGTTTTGCGCACCATGGTGAAAGCGGGGTGCTCGCATTCTTTTCGGATTCCACCAATGCCGAGAAGGAGGGCTCTACGCTAAGCGAGCGGGAGGTGACCCGGACGATCGAGGAGATATTCCGTCAGGCGAAGGGAAGGATCATCGTTGCGGCCTTCGCATCGAACATCACCCGCATCCAGCAGGTGATCCTGCTTGCCCTGAAATACGGCCGCCGCATCGTATTCAACGGCAAGAGCATGACGACCAATGTCATGATCGCAAGAAGGCTCGGTTTCATCGACATGCCGGATGACCTCGAGATCAGCGAACGTCAGATCGCCCAGTTTGCTGACGACAAAATTACGGTGCTCACGACCGGCACGCAGGGGGAGCCCATGTCGGCCCTGGCGCGGATGGCGCAGGGCGCCCACCGCACGATCCAGATCAAACCGGGCGACACGGTGGTGCTCTCCTCGCGGTTCATCCCCGGAAACGAGCGGGCCATCACGAACATCATCAACCGCCTCTACCGGCTGGGGGCCGATGTCATCTACGAGAAGGTCTCCGAGATCCACACCTCCGGCCATGCCCGGCAGGAGGAACTGAAGACGATGTTGAGCCTCGTGAGGCCGCGCTATCTCGTGCCGGTCCACGGGGAATACCGCCACCTGATCAAACACGCCCGCCTGGCTGTGGAGATGGGGATGTCCCCCGAACAGACCCTGGTCGTCGAAGACGGCGCCGTCCTGGCCTGCAAGGGCGGACGGGTGGGTGTTCAGGGGCAGGTGGAGACCGGCCGCATCATGGTGGACGGCAAGGGCGTCGGAGACGTGGCCGAGATGGTGTTGAGAGACCGGAGGCGGCTGAGCGGCCACGGCATGGTGATCGTTCTGCTCGCGATCGACGCGCAGACCGGCGAGCCGGTCTACGGACCGGATATCCTTTCGCGCGGCTTCGTCCTGCAGGATCAGGGCGGCTACATCCTTCAGGAGGCCAGGGAACTGGTGCGCGAAGTCACCGAGGAACTGGCCGCATCCGCTCCGCCCGTCAACTGGAGTGATGTCGAAGAGGAGATCGAGAGGCGGCTCAGGCGCTTTTTCTACAAATCCATCGAGCGCAATCCTCTGGTGCTGCCGCTGATCATCTCCGTATGACGGCTCGCCGGACCTGGTTCCGGCGGTTTGGAAATCAGGGCGCGTATCGTTCAGGCCATTGACCCTGCCAGGCGTGCGGATGCTGCGGAATCCATCACTCGAACCACGGGCCGATAGACCGGCAGCATCCATGCAAACTGCCGCCCCCGCCTTTGAACAGGGCCTGCGGGCGCTCCGGCAAGACGGTTTCCCCGCAGCCGGTGTTGGGGGGGGAAAAACAGGAGCGGCGGTCGGGGGTTCTGAAAACCGATACGGAGCAAGAGGGGAAGCGGAACGTGAGAGCGAAAGATGCGACAGAGGCGAGACCGGCCGGGCGAACCTATTCCATCAAGAGCGAGATCAAAGGTCTCCTGCTTTCCTGCCTGACGGTTTTTTTGGGCGGGAGTCTGTTGAGCTACCACCCGCCGGATCCTCTTTTCTGGAATGTAACGGGTTTTTCGTGGAAGGCCGGCAATCTCTTCGGCACGGCAGGGGCGCACCTGGCCGGTTTTTGTCTGACCTTGGCAGGTTTTGCGGCCCTGTGGCTGGTGCTGCTGCTGGGGGTGTTTTCCATCCTGGCCTTCAAGCGCCGTCCGATGCCCCCTGCATGGAAGACCTCAGCGGCTGTCTCGGTGCTGATCGCCGCGACCGCCGTGCTGATGCACCTGCACTTCCCCGGCGGCGTCCTGGTCCGCGGTGCGACGGTCATGAGCGGGGGCTTGGCCGGCATGATGGGGGCGCGCCTGAGCATCCGGTTTTTCAATCCGACCGGCGCCTACATCCTGAGCCTGACGGTGTTTGTCGTCGCGTTCATGATCTCGACCCGTTTGTCGCTGGGCTGGCTGTGCGCCACCCTCTGGGCCGTCGTCATGCGGGCAGTCCGAAGGGTCTCGGAGGGGATCCTCAAACGCCGTGAACGCAGGACCCGCATCCGCAGGACGAAAACCGCGCACGAGCAGCTCAAGGCCCGGCGGAAGGTCACGATCGTGGATCCGCCGAAGCCCCCGAAAAAGGCCCCCGAGCAGGAGGTCTTCGCGTTCGTGCAGGCGGACGGCGGCTTCGCGCTCCCCCGCCTCGATCTGCTGAACGATCCGCCGGAGAGGCAGGATGCCCGGATCCAGAAAGAAAGCCTCGAAATGAACGCCCGGATGCTGGAAAAAAAGCTGGTGGATTTCGGGGTGGAGGGCGAGGTCGTGGAGATCCTGCCCGGGCCCGTGATTACGCTCTATGAGTACAAACCGGCGCCCGGCGTCAAGATCAGCAAGGTGGCCGGCCTTTCGGACGACCTGGCGCTCGCGCTGCGGGCCGCGAGCATCCGGATCGTGGCCCCGATCCCCGGCAAGGCCGCCATCGGGATCGAGATTCCCAATCATCAGCGCGAACTGGTGTGCCTGAAGGAGATCCTGTGGAGCGAGACCTTCAAGGAGACCCCCTACAAACTCCCGATCGCGCTCGGCAAGGACATCACCGGAGCGCCGGTGATCGCCGATCTCGCCAAGATGCCGCACCTGCTGGTCGCCGGGGCGACCGGCACGGGAAAGAGCGTGTCGATCAACACCATCGTCAACAGCCTGCTCTTCAAGATGATGCCGGAGACTGTCCGGTTTCTGATGATCGACCCGAAGCGGATCGAGCTGTCCGTCTACCAGGACATCCCGCACCTCCTCCACCCCGTCGTGACCCAGCCGAAGGAGGCTACGAAGGCTTTGCGGTGGGCGGTGCGGGAGATGGAGCGGCGGTACATGCTGCTTTCGGACCGAGGGGTCCGGAATATTCAGACTTACAACGCCAAAGTGCTGAAGGAAAAGGCCCCCCCGACTGAGGGCGAGGGGGCCGGCGAGGGCGCGTCGCAGGTGCTGCCCTACATCATCCTGGTCATCGACGAACTCGCCGACCTGATGATGGTCTCGTCGAAGGAGGTCGAGGACGCCATCGCCCGGCTGGCCCAGATGTCGCGGGCGGCCGGGATCCACCTGATCATCGCTACGCAGAGGCCGTCCGTGGATGTCCTGACCGGCGTCATCAAGGCCAACTTCCCGGCCCGGATCTCGTTCCAGGTCTCCTCCAAGGTGGACTCCCGGACGATCCTGGACCGCATGGGGGCCGAGACCCTCCTCGGGGACGGCGACATGCTGTTCCTGCCGCCCGGGGTGGGGCGTTTGACCCGCATCCACGGCGCCTACGTTTCGGAGGAGGAGGTTCAGCGGGTCACGGATTTCCTGCGGGGGCAGCGCAAGCCTCAGTATGATGAATCCGTCCTGGCGGAGGTGGCCCAGGATGAGGAGGCTGCCGAAGAGGATGCCGAACTCGACGAAAAATACGATGAAGCGGTCGCCCTGGTCCTGCAGACCGGCCAGGCCTCGATTTCCATGGTGCAACGGAGGCTCCGGGTCGGTTATAATCGTGCTGCCCGGATGATCGAGGCCATGGAGAAGCAGGGGATCGTCGGTCCGTCGGACGGCGTTCGTCCGCGTGAGGTTTACGGCGACCGTTAGACCGTGGCGCAGCCTCGGCACGGCCGGGGCAGAAGAGTGAACGGCTGTAAGGAGGGGATCTGGAGGTCCTTCTTCGACGTATAATGAAGATCGAGGCCGATGACGGCTGAAAGGACGGTTCCCGAAGGGGGACAAGGTGAGAAGGAGTATGACGGAGATGGTGAAACGATGGTTGGCTGTATGTCTGATGTTGATGGTGGCCATGCCGGGGGTTTCGGTGCTGGCTGAGGACGAACCGGAGCTGGGGGCCCTTTTCGACGGTATCCGCGAACGCTACGGGTCTCTTTCCGGGTTGACGATGCCCTACACCAGAGAGGTCGTCACGCGGTCGATGAGCATGCTGGGCACCAAGGGCGGCGGCGACACCGCCTCGGGAAGGATCTTTTTCAAAGCGCCCCATTTTCTGCGGATGGAACAGGCGAGCCCAAGGGTGGAACTCCTCGTGACGGACGGCGGGACGATCTGGTGGTACGTCCCGGATGAGCGGGTGGTGCACCGGCACTCGGCCGATCGGTTCGGCCAGGAGCTGCGGCTGTTGAACGATATCTTCCAGGGGCTTCTGACGGTGGAGGAGCGGTTTGCCGTTTCCTACGGCGGGACGGAGGGCGGATACGAGCAGATCGTTCTGCGGCCGGACCCGCCCTGGGAGGAGATCGATCATGTCTTGATCAGCGTTTCGCCCGATTACAGGATCCGCAAGGTGGCTATCCACAACATGCTCGGGAGTGTGACCACCTTCACCCTCGATGAACCCGAACCGAAGACATCTTTCCCGGAGGGTTTTTTCCGCTTCACGCCGCCCGAAGGCGTCCGTACGGTGGAAAACGGGGATCAATGACGAGCCTCGGCGCGGCGGCCGGCCCGGTGGATAGGAGCCGTTGCGCCGGCGGGGCCGGGTCGTCAGTGGACCATGACGCGTGAGAGGAGGTGCCCGACCTGGTTCAGGTCCTGTAGGCTCGTGGCCGGCATGAAGTGGTGGATGTAGGGCAGCGCCGCCTGCATCCCCCGGCAGACGGGCTGGTAGCCGGGGTCTCCGGCCAGCGGATTGAGCCAGATGACGGTGTAAGCCTTCCGGTGAAGGATCTTCATCTCCTTTTCGAGGAGGGTCTTGCCGCCGAGATCCCACCCGTCGCTCAGAATGAGGATGACCGTGCGCCGGTTCAGCATCCGCATGCCCTGCGTGGTGTTGAATTGGTGCAAGCTGTAGCCGATGCGGGTCCCCCCGGACCATTCGGGCATCTCTTCCGACATGCGCTGGATCGCCTTTTCGATGCTCAGGTGCTTGACAACGAAGGTGATCGACTGCAGCACCGTGGAAAAGACGAACACCTCGGCCTTGGAGCCGATCCCGCGCAGACCGAGCAGAAAGGGCATGATGAAACGGGCGTATTTGTCCATCGACCCGCTCACGTCGGCCAGGATGACGAGCCGCTTGAGGCGCTGCTTCTTGCGGCGGAAGAAGAGCTCGACCGGCATCCCTTCGTATTTGAGGCTTCGGCGCATGATCCGCCTGAAGTCCAGCCTGCCGTGCTTCGGGGCGGCTTTGGGCCTGCGGGTCCGCTCGATCCGGAAGGGCTCCATCAGCCGTTTGAGGGCCAGCCTCGCCACCGGGATCTCCGTCTGCTCGAAACGCGACAGGTCCTTCTTGCCGATCTTGGAGATCGGACTGTAGGTCCGCCCTTCCATCCACTCCTGAGAAGGCTCCGGCTTCCTCGATTTCACGACCTTTTCGGCCGGCAGGTCCTGCTCGGGTTGATCCGGGGGCGACGAGCCGTCTACGCCCTCGTCCCGTGCGCCGTGCGCCGGCGCCGGCTCCGGCGGGGGTGCCTCGTCGGCCTCGATGTCCTGCCAGAACCGGTCGAAGAGTTCTCCGAACTGGCTCCACTCGAGTTGATTGGTGCAGAGATTGGTCCGCAGGGCGGCCGCGAAAACGTCCCTGTCCAGGCTCAGGCAGCCGATGCTCCGCAGCGCATCGTGAACGCTGCTCTGAAACATGCGAAACCCCTCCCCCCGCAGAAAATCCGCGAAGTGGACGACCCTGCCGGCCAGGCCGGGGGGGATCCCGCATCCGGGATCAGAGGAACGCGGCCGCCTGCTCATGGCTCGTCCAGATCTCTTCCCGAAAGCGCTTGAGGTCTTCCTGGTACTTGAGGATGCAGCCCAGGGTCTCGAGGACGACCGCTTCGTCGAGATAGTCCTTGTGGAGGGCGAGGAGGGCCTGGGCCCAGTCGAGCGTCTCGGAGATCCCCGGTTTCTTCAGGAGATCGACCTGCCGGATCCGCTGCATGAAGCGGGTGATCTGCTCCGCGAAACGGGATTCGATGTCCGGCACCTTGGCCATGATGATGGCGTATTCCTTCTCGAAGGAGGGGTAGTCGATCCAGTGGTAGAGGCAGCGCCTCTTGAGCGCATCGTGGACGTCGCGGGTCCGGTTGGATGTGACGATGACCATCGGGCGCTTACGGGCCTTGATAGTCCCCATCTCCGGGATCGTAATCTGGAAGTCCGAGAGGATTTCCAGCAGAAAGGCCTCGAACTCTTCATCCGACCGGTCGATTTCGTCGATGAGGAGGACGGGCGGGTTTTCGTCCGAGCGGAGGATGGCCTCCAGCAGGGGGCGTTTGATCAGGAATTTAAGGCTGTAGATCGCCTGCTCGATCTCCTCGGGGTTGCTGCTGCCTTCCTGCTGAAGCCGGATGTGCATGAGCTGTTTGGGATAGTCCCACTCGTAGAGGGAGGTGGCGGCGTCCAGGCCTTCATAGCATTGGAGGCGGATCAGATCGGTCTGAAAGAGGCGCGCCATGACGACGGCGACCTCCGTTTTCCCCACCCCCGGCTCCCCCTCGAGGAAGATGGGCTTTTCGAGGCGGTGCGCGAGATACAGGACGGTGGCGAGGGCGCGGTCTGCGATGTATTGGGCTTTGCCGAGTTCTTGTACTACCTGGTCGATATCCTCGAATCGGTCGATCAAGACAGGTTCCTCCTGACGGGCGATGCGTGTGAAATGGCCTCTCTCAGAGGCGATGCATGAAGCACAGGCTGCGGCGGGCCGGGCTTTGACCGGACGCCTGTGCAGATGCAGGAATGGCCTATCAGGGAGGGGGACAAAAGTCAACCCCCTTCGGTGTCCCGATTCGGGCCGGGATTGCTGAGGGGGCATCCCTGCCCGCTGCATCCGCACGAGGCACAGGGATCTTTCCGCGAAAAACGCCGGTAGATGTGCCGCACCACATACAGGGCCGCAAGACCCACCAGCACCCAGACGATGACGGTTTCCAGCATATCGAATATCCCTCCTGTCCCGTTGTTGCCCCGGATGGCTCGTGAACCAGCGGCCATCCGGAAAGGATGATCCGGCATGAGCCGGTTTCCAAATGAGTTTCCATCCGGAAATGATCTTTTATAACCCTCCCGGCGCCAATCTGCACGTCTGCCCCTGAGGCGAGCTGCAGGTCGTCGCACAAGCAGATGTGCAGATTGACGCCGGGGTCGACAAGCAAGATTATTTTGATATTATTTAAAATTATGGCTTTTGGACATTTTTTCAAGGCCCGCGGCTGTTTCATTGCTTGACCAAATGGAATAATAACCACAAAATACGCGCCGGGAGGGTGGTGCGAATGGGAATGGGGAAGGATCCTCAAAGGCGGGTGCGGGCGGCGGCTCAGCGCATCTGCATCATGATGGGGTCGGTTCTGCTCTGGGGGGTCTCGCCGGTTGCAGCGGCTGGCGCCGCCGGGTCGGGGTGCCTGGGTGCGCTCCAGGGCCGGGAGGCGGTGCTCGTGAGCGCACCGTCCGGCCGGGCGGTCCTGGCGCGGAACGAATCCCTCGGCTGTGTGCCGGCCTCGACCTTGAAGATCCTGACGGCCTTCGCGGCCATCCACGAAATGGGGCTGGATTACCGATTCCCGACCGACATCTTTCTCGACCCGTCCAGAAACCTGATCGTCAAGGGCTGGGGGGATCCGCTTCTGACCTCCGAGTCCCTCGCGGACCTCGCCCACCGGTTGTCCGGCAGGGTATCCAGCTTCAACGATCTCGTGCTGGACGATACCTACTTCGATCAGGACATCCGCATCTGCGGACGCGGCGCGTCCACGAACCCGTATGATGCGCCCGTCGGGGCCTTGTGCGCCAACTTCAACACGGTCTGCGTCACGCGGGACCGCCGGGGCCGGCTGGTTTCAGCCGAGCCGGAAACGCCCCTCATCCCCTTTGCCTGCGAGAAGGTCCGCGCGCTCGGTGTTCGTGAGGGGCGTGTGACCTTCACCCATGAGAGGGCCGAGGCGACGTTTTACGCCGGACATCTGCTCCGGCACTTTCTCGAGAAGGAGGGGTGCCGTATGCAGGGGGAGGTTCGCAGGGGGGCTGTTCCGGCCGATGCCGAACGGGTTCTGCGCTTCGAATCGGCTTTCACCCTCGAGACGGTTCTCGAGCGCATGCTCGAATTCTCCAACAATTTCGTGGCCAACCAGGTCTTCATCGCCATGGGGGCGCGGCGGTACGGGGCGCCCGGCACGGTGTCGAAAGGGGTGCGCGTCATGGAGGATATCGCCTTGAACGTGCTTGATCTGGACGGCATCCGGATTGCCGAAGGCTCGGGGCTTTCAAGGGAAAATAGGCTGAGCCCGCTTCAGATGATCCGCATCCTCGAGGCCTTTAGCCCCTATCGGGAGTTGCTGCGGAAGAAGCCCGGCATGCTATTCAAGACCGGGACCCTGAGCGGCGTCAAGAACCTTGCGGGGTATCTGGAGGGGCAGAGCGGAGTCTCTTACTCGTTCGCGGTCTTTCTGGGCCCGAGCGGCGCGCAGCTCGACGGGCTTATGGACTGCATCCGCCTGGGGTTGCCTTAGGGTGGCCGGGCTGTTTCCCATCCGGAAACGGGGATGTTTCTTGATCGGCTTCGCCGCGCGACCCCACCCCTTCGAAGCCTGTCCCGGTTTCATCCATATCGAGTAAACGTGCAGATGAACGCCGAGGTGGACGAGAAGGTCCATTTCCGGACGGAAACACTAAAGACAGGAGTGTATTGTACCATGCGACATTCGCTTTCATCCTTGGTCGGGGCGATTCTGCTGGTGGCGGCTGTTCCCCTGTGCGCCTTCGCGCAGTCGGAATCGGGGTTGCAGACGGGCGTGGTCTGCGTGCAGGGAAAGGTCTTTTATCGCTCTCCCATAGATGCCGGTCTGGTTCCCTATCCTGAGGTCACGGTTTCGGCCTGGCGGCACGGCACGGAGGAAGGGCTCGGAGAGACGAAAACAGGCGCGGACGGGGCATACCGTATCGATCTGCCGGTGCAGGACGACGGGCGGGTGGATCTGCGTGTCTGGGGTGTCCAGCGCATCGGCGGCACGGGGTTTTACTGCAGGGGGGCGGCCGAAGATGTTTCTTTCGGAGGAGTGCCGCCTAAGAGCGAAAGCGGCTGCATCGAAGTGGATATCGTCACTGAGTGCGAGGACAAGGTGCCCCACCGTTTCCGGTGAACGTGCCGGCTGGGGAAGATATCCTGCCTGTCCGTTTCTCGATGCGGGGGATGCGCTGTGCGGTTGAAGGACTTCGATGCGCTCTGCTGTTTCGGTTCTTGGAGTCTTCTCTTATGTCGGAAATTTACTTTGCTTCAACAAGGCCTCGAATCTGGGGATAAAAGCGTATTCATCGCCTGTTTTTTCGGGCGTGGTGCGTGGGCCGATGACGGCGGCATTTGTTTTTTAGTGGATACCCAGCGGAAATTGCTGGCAAGCATGGTCGAGTTTTCCATGCGGAGATGAGGGTTCTTTACTAATATCAAGAAAATCAAGCTGTTGCGTTGGGGCGACCTGCAGGTCGCCGCACAAGCAGCCGTGCAGATTGCCGCCGAGATTGGCCCATAAGTCCATTTCCGTAAGGAAACTCATTGACAGATATGTAAAACACTCTTTATAGTGTGCCCTGTGCTTCTGGCACAATCATCTAGATCGTCTCCTTTCAATCTGACTATTCTAACCTGCGCCCGTCCAAGGGCGATTGGTGCATATGCGAGTGTTTCCACCGGGGAAGACGCGTTTTCCTGCGGAGTTGGACAGAGATCCAATCTGAGCGGGTGCGTATTGTGTGCGAGTCAGCGCGCAGCAGCACCGGCAGATTGAGGCCAACGTGGGTGTGAAACAGGGTCGCTCTCTTGTGAGAGCGCGGCGCCCCTTCATTCAAGAACAGTACGCTCGGTCAACTACTTCGATTGATTCCATACTTGATCCGAAAGATTGACATTCTTCAACCTTCTGAAACCGAACAATTCGTTCAACGTTATATGCTGGTCCCGTCGAGAACCGGTGCAAGGTCAGCTCCTGTTTTGTAGCGTGGTCTTTTGTTCACCTGGTAACTTCAAACGATGGAGGCACGGTATGAAGAAGAGTGGTTGGGGTGTTTGGATCGTCCTGGTAGCGGCTTTTTTGATGCTGGCCCCAAGTGGACGTGCGGTGGCTGCAGAACCCATCATCATCGGTTGTCCGTTGCCGACCGCCTTCCTCTATGGCTGGGATGCGGAGCGCGGCGTGCGCTTGGCGGTCGATGAGATCAACGCCCAGGGCGGAGTCGATGTCGGCGGCGAAAAACGAATGTTGAAGGTGGAGTTGATCGACACACGGGATCTCGAGCCCGGCGTGCCGGTGAGCGAGGCCCTGCTCGCCGTCGAGAAGCTGATCCTCGAGAAGAAGGCCGACTTCATCGTCGGCGGTCCTGTCCGCTCGGAAGCGGCGCTGGCGGCCATGCCGCTCCTTTCCAAGCATCAGAAGGTCTCGATCGTCACCAGCGGCGTCCTCAGTCCCAAGTACCACGCCATGGTGGCGCAGGACTACGACAAGTACAAGTACTGCTTCAGGATCCATGGGGAGGCCAAGCAGCTCGTGACCGAGATCATGGACTGTCTCGAGCACATCAAGGGCACCTTCGGCCTGAACAATCTCTTCATCATGGTGCAGGACGTGGCCCATGCGCGGGCGGCGGGCAAGATCCTCGGCGACATCGCCCTGAAGAAGGGGTGGACGGTCTCCGGCACGGAGATCTTCCCGACCGGCACGGGGGACTTCTCCATGGGGCTTATCAAGGCCCAGAAGGCCGGCGCGCAGGTCCTGAGCCTGTGGATGGACATGCCCGAGAGCTCCATTCTCCTCAAGCAGTGGTATGACATGCAGCTCCCGGCCCTGCCGTTCGGGTCGACCCTGGCGGCGGCCGAGCAGCCCGGGTTCTGGAAGGCCACCGAAGGGAAGGGGGCCTACTGCCTCGCGAATGTGGTCAACGCCGGAAACGCCCCGAGCAACGCCACCCCCTGGACCATGAAATTCTATGACGCCTACACCGAGAAGTGGGGGATCGAACCCGAAGGGCTCGGGTCCTCCAGCAGCTACATGGCGATCTACACCCTGAAGGATGCGATCGAACGGGCGGGAACGCTCGAGAGCGGCGCCGTGATCACGGCGCTCGAGCAGACCGATCTGATGGGTGTTTACGGCCGCGTGCGCTTCGACCCGAAGAGCCATCAGGTGATCCCTTCTTACGACCCGCAGGAAGGCGCGGTCGGGAGCATCTTTCAGTGGCAGGACGGCAAGCGCGTGGTGGTCTTCCCCGAGTCGATCGCCATGGGCAAGATCATCCTGCCGCCGTGGATGAAGATGAAGCAGTAGCGGTTCCGTCGACGGCTTTTCATGCCGGGCCGCCCGCCGGAACACGCGCCGGCCGGCCCGGCCCGAACCAATGGAGGGCATTCGGGCGGCGTCATGGATATCTTCATATACGGTATTTTCAACAGCATTTCTCTGGCCCTGATGGCACTCGGCTTCGCCCTGGTGTACGGGATCAGCCGGGTCCCCAATTTCGCCCACGGCGCCTTGTACGTCGTAACGGGCTTCCTCACCTGGGGTTTCCTCCGAACGCTCCACCTGAACTACTTCCTCAGCATCCTTCTGGCGATGCTCATCACGGGCATCGTCGGGGCCCTGATCTATCAGTTGATCCTGGTGCGCGTCAGGGGTATGGCGATATCCGAGATCATCGCGTCCTACGCGATGGGGCTCGCCATCATCGAAGGGTTTCGCTGGTGGGGGTTCAAGGGCATGACCTACACGCTGCCGGTCTTCGTCGAGGGCAGTGTGACGATCGCGGGAATCCCGATCGACTGGCAAAGGATCCTGGTGGTGGCGGTCGGGGGGGCGGTGGTGGGTTTTCTGTGGCTTTTCACGCACTACACGAAGGTGGGGCTGGCCCTGCGGGGGATGGCCCAGGATGAACGGGCCTCTCTCATGCTCGGGATCGATTCGGACCGGATGGCGGTCGTGGCGATGAGCTTCGGGGCCATGCTGGCCGGGCTCGCCGCTATCATGCTGCTGCCGCTCGGCAACATCGTGGTCGAGAAGGGGTACGATGTCCTGATCCTGGCCATCGCGGTCTGCATCGTCGGCGGCTTGGGGAGCTGGATGGGGGCGGTCGTGGCCTCCTTCCTGATCGGCTTCGCCCAGATCTTCACGGTGGTTTACCTGGGGGCCCATTTCCAGATGGTGGTCGCTCTCCTGGCGATCATCATCACGCTGATCCTGCGCCCTTCGGGTCTTTTCGGACGTCAGAAGGAACTGGAGGAAAGGGTTTAAGCACTCATGACCGAACAGCGTCGCAAAGAACGGCTGGACCGGGGGATCAAGGTCCGCACCGACGGGCTCTACGCCCTCATGTCCTGGCGCGAGTTGTCCTATCTGACCCTGCCCCGGCTGGTCCTGATCCTGGGCATCATCATGCTGCCGCTCATCCTGCCGAGCCTCTACTGGCAGCGGGTGGTCTCCATCGTCTGCATCTATGCGCTTCTGGCGCTGAGTTTCGACTTCCTGGCCCATTACGTCGGGCTGGTGTCGCTCGGAGGCGCCTTTTTCATCGGGGTCGGCGGCTATATAGCCGCTATCCTCAACACCTCCTTCGGGTTGCATCCCCTTCTGACCGTCCCGATCGCCACGGTGTGCGGGGCGGTCATCTGCACGGTGCTGCTCCTGCCGTGTCTGCCGCTGCGCGGGGTGTATTTCGCGATCGTGACATTGATGTACCCTTTGCTGCTGGCGAGGGTCATCGAGGCCCTCGACATCCTAGGCGGAACCGACGGCATCATGGGCATCGAGAGCTTCCCGAGCCAGCGGGTCGAGGAGTATCTGGTCATCGCGCTGGTGCTCCTCTTTCTTTTCGGGGTTCGGCGTCTGGTCAACCTCGACATCGGGCTGGTCTTCCGCGCGGTGAAGGACAACGATCAGGCGGTGCGGGCCTCGGGCATGAATGTGACCTACTACAAGGCCCTGGGGGTGTTCATCGCCTCGGGCCTCGGGTGCCTTGGCGGGGCGTGCCTCGTACACATCTACATGTGGTCCGGGATCTCCCTCTTCGCGCTCGATTTTTCCATTCTGCCCATTGCTGCGACGGTGATCGGCGGCGGCGGAACGCTGGTGGGGCCGGTCCTCGGGTGTTTCATCCTGGTGCCCGTCTCCGAGCTTCTGAGGGCGTTCGGGACCTTGCGCATCGTCTTTTATGCCCTCATCCTCATGGCCTTCGTGGTGTTTCGCAGTGAGGGGCTCATGGTCTACGGGACCCGGAAATACCAGCAGTTCGAAAGGTGGGTGAAGGTATGAGCGCAGAACCGATCCTCGAGATCCGGGAGGTGACCAAGACCTTCGGCGGGATCCTGGCCCTGAACCGTCTGAGTTTCAATGTTTACCAGGGGGACGTCCTCGGGATCATCGGCCCGAACGGCTCGGGCAAGACCACGATCGTCAACTGCATTACGGGCTTCGTCAAACCGAGCTCGGGCAGGATCTTCTTCCGCGGGAAGGAGATCAGCGGCAAGCCCCCGCACAAGATCGCCGACATGGGGGTGGCGCGCACCTTCCAGATCATGCGGCCCTATTACAGTCTGCCCGCCTACAAGAACCTGGTGATCCCCCTCTTCTCGCCGCGTTCGAAGCGGACCGGCGGCTGGCGGGGCGGCGGAAAGCTCGGCGACCGCAACACGGTCAGCATCGACATCCTGGAGGAGATCGGCTTCGAGCGCGATTCCTACGTCCCTTACAAGATGGCCTCGAGCCTCCCGACGGGCTACCTGAAGCGCCTGGAGCTGGCGCGCTGCCTGGCGCTCAAGCCCGATGTGATCCTCTGCGACGAGGTGTTTTCGGGGCTCAGCATGAGCGAGATCGCCAGCATGGTGCCATTGATCGAACGGCTGCAGATGGAGGGGATCACCCTCGTGATGATCGAGCACCGCCTGCGCGAGCTGTTCCGGGTGGCCAACCGGGTGGTCGTCATGAATTTCGGCGAGAAATTGACCGAAGGGACGTCCGAGGAGGTCATGGCGGATCCGCGGGTGAAGGAGGCCTACTTCGGGTCCGAGGAGATTTCGGAGGTGATGACCTATGCTTGAGGCGTCCGGCTTGATGGTGTTTTACGAGAACATGCTCGCCCTGAACAACGTCAGCATCGCGTGCGCGGAGAAGCGGATCGTGGGGGTCTTCGGCGCCAACAGCGCCGGGAAGTCCACGCTCATGTACACCCTCTCCGGCATCATGGAGGACATCCGGAAAAAGGAGGCGATGGCCGGCGGCGAGCGGATCACGGTGCTCGGCAGTGTCACCTACCTGGGCGAGGACATCTCCGGCCTCAAGCCGAGCCTGAGGGCCCGCAAGGGTCTCATCCTCTGCCCCGAGCGGCGCCGCATCTTCAGCGAGAGCACGGTCCTCGAGAACCTCCGCATCGGCGCCTACCTGGCGAAGCCCGCCGAGGCGCGGGAGACCGAAGAGTACTGCTTCAAACTCTTCCCGCCCCTGGTCAAGCTGCGCAAACGCATCGGCGGGTTTCTGAGCGGCGGGGAGCAGCAGATGCTGGCGATCGGGCGGGCGCTCATGGCGCAGCCGAAGCTCCTGCTCCTCGACGAGCCGCTGATGGGCCTGAGCCCCCTGATGCAGGCGATCCTCGTCAAGGCGACACGGGTCATCCGCGACGAGCGCCAGCTATCGATCATCGTCACGGAGCAGTATGCGCGGCCGGTGATCCCCATCGTAGACTACGCCTTCATCCTCGAGAACGGGGCGGCGGTGCTCGAAGGGGAGCGCCAGGCGCTGCTCGACAACCCGGATGTGCGCTCCGCCTACTTCGGGGTCGAGTCGTAGGCCTAGGATGACGGAAAACCTTTTCTCAGCCTTTTTTCGGGAGTTTGCGGGATTATGAAAATCAGTCCGGAGGAGCTGGCGCGGGAGGTGACCTTCACGCGGTTCGACCGCATGTGCGAGCGCTACGGCGACCGGCCGGCGGTGCTCTATCTCGGGGAGGTCTTCTCCTTTTCCCGTCTGCGGAATCTCAGTGAGCGGTTTGCCGGGGCACTGGAGGAGATGGGGGTCCGCAAGGGCGACCGGGTGATGATCTACATCAGCAACTGCGTGCAGTGGGTCATCGCCTACCTCGGGATCCAGAAGCTCGGGGCGGTCCTGGTGCCGGTCTCGCCGATCTACACCTCGTTCGAGATCGAGTATATGATCAAGGATGCCGAGGTGGAAACGGTGATCTGCCTCGACACGAACTTCTGCTATGTGCAGGAGGTCCTCGAGAAGACCGGCCTCAAGCGGGTGATCGTCACGAATCTGGTCGATCTCCTGCCGCCCTGGAAAAGGGCCCTTGGGGTCCTGTTCGACAAGATCCCGCACGGAAAGTGGGAAAAGAGCACCAAGATTCATTCCTTCCGGTCCCTCCTCAAGCATGCACCGCTCGCAAAGTCCCCCGCGATCGACCCGTGGAAGGACCTCTCCTACATTCTGTACACGGGCGGCACGACCGGTTTTCCGAAGGGGGTCCCGGGCAACCACATCGGCATGACCTCCTATGTGAACGATGTCACCGAGGACGTGGCGGCGGACCACCTCAAGGAAGGCGAGGACGGCTACATCGCCGTCAACCCGCTCTTCCACATCATGGCGCTCGGGCTCTTCATGGCGCTTGGACTCAACAAGGGGAATTGCACGGCGCTCATGCCCATGCCGCAGGTGGACGCGATCCTCGAGACGATCGAGCGGCACCGGATCCGGTGGATGCTGGGGGTGCCGGCCCTCTACCGGATGATCCTCGAAAACGACCGCCTCGAACGCTATGACATCAGTTCGCTGGTCTACTGCTACTGCGGCGGCGACGTCCTGCCGCGGGAGGTTTTCAACCGCTGGAGGGAACGTTTCGGCGTGCCCGTCTACCAGGTCTACGGGTCGACCGAGGCGGGGCACGTGACCTACAGCCGCATCGACGGCAACCCGAAGCCGACCACCATCGGCCTGCCGCTCGAAAGCCGCGAATGCCTGGTGGCGGACCCCGAAACCCTCGAACCCGTTCCGACGGGCGAGACGGGGGAACTCCTGGTGACTTCGCCCTACACGATCAAGGAATACTGGAAGAAGCCCGATGAGACCCAGAGTTCCTATGTCAAGATCGGCGACAAGATCTTCTACCGCATGGGGGACTTCGTCAAGCAGGACGAAGACGGCCAGTTGCTGTACGTGGAGCGCTCCGCCGACATCATCAAGCACAAGGCCTTCCGGGTCTCGGCCTCCGAGGTGGAGGCCGTGCTGCAGAACCATCCGACCGTGATCGGGGCCTGCGTCGTGGGCGTGCCGGATCCAAAGGTGGGCGAGCGGATCAAGGCGATCGTCGTGCTGAAGGAAGACGCCCGCGGAGTGAGCGGCGCCGACCTCCTGAACTTCTGCCGGGAGCGGCTGGCCTCCTACAAGGTGCCGAGTTATATCGAGTTCCGCGACATGCTGCCGAAATCCAAGGTCGGCAAGCTTCTGAGGCGTGAGATCCGCGACGAGGAGCGCCGCCGGCTCACCAAGGAAAAGAAGATGTGACGAAATTTCCGGATTGGAAGCTGGGTTCTACCGGAAAATCATTTCCGGATGGATACGAGTTAGAAGGAGGATCCTGCGATGCGGGAGAGTGTTCTGAACAACAAGCGTATTCTGGCGGTCGATGACGAGCCGGACGTGCTCGAGGCCCTGGAGGAGCAGCTCGAAGAATTCGAGGGGCTCGTCTTCGACAAGGCCACCGACTACAAGACCGCCTACGAACTGCTCCGCTCCTGGAGCTATGATCTGGTGATCCTGGACATCATGGGGGTGCGGGGCTTCGATCTCCTGAACGCGGCCGTGCACCTCGGATTCCCGGCGGTCATGCTGACCGCCCACGCGTTTTCGGTCGAAGCGCTCGAGAAGTCTGTCGAACTCGGCGCCCGGGCCTACCTCCCTAAGGAGAAGCTGGCCGAAATCGTCCCCTTTCTGGAGGACGTGCTCACCCTCAGCCACCAGGCCGGCTGGAAGCGCGTCTTCGACCGGCTGGGCGGGGTTTTTACGTCGAAGTTCGGCAAGGAATGGCAGAAGGATCGGGAGGCGTTCTGGAAGGAGGTGCAGGAGGGGAACTACCAGCCTGCCCCCGTCATCCTGAAGAAATAAGACTGTCCCGTGCGGCCGGGGCTCCGTCCGGGGCGTCCGTTTCCAGCGCAGGCGGCAGGCGGCTCAGCCATGACCGCCCCGCCCGCTTCCAACCCGCGGGCGTTCAGTTCGCCTGTGTGCGCCAGGGCGGTGCCGCTGCACCGGGTGTTGGTTTCCTCGTTCCATTTTCGATGTCTCTCAGGCGATTCTTGCGCCTCGTGAAAGGGGCTGCAGCGAATCCCCGTTCCATCGCCCCACCCTGGCGGGACATGATGCCCCCCCGGCGAGGGGTGCTTTCCGCGCCTCCGGCGCGCGCGTTTTTCGCTCTGCCCGTCAAGGTCTTTCGACAGGGCGGATTCCAACCTCCACACGAGGACTGCCGCCCCGCGGACAGGCCTCGCGACCCGGCAGCCGAAAACCGCTCCGGCGCTTCGCATGCGGCAAGAGCGTTGCTTTTTTTTCGGTTTCCATCCGGGACGGTCGCTTCAGCCGATTCCAGCGCCGAGCCGCGTGTTTGTCCTGCGCCGACCCGGATGGCGTCTTGTTTCAACTGTCTGATACCCGTTCGTTTGAACTCCTGGAATTGATGATGCACCCGGCTCCGCGGCGGGTCCGAAGGCCACGCCGGAATGAGGAAAGGAGCACGTTCGAATGCCTGAAAGCATCCTGAACAACAAGCATATCCTGATCGTCGACGATGAACCCGACGTCCTCGACGCGCTCGAAGAGCAGCTGGAAGGCTTCGAGGGGCTCCTGATCGACCGGGCCCTGGACTATGAGAGGGCTCAGCAGCTGCTGCACTCCTGGACCTACGATCTGGTGATCCTGGACATCATGGGGGTGCGCGGCTTCGAACTCCTCGACACCGCCGTCCACATGGGGTTCCCGGCGGTGATGCTGACCGCGCAGGCCTTCAACCGGGAGGCCCTCCAAAAATCGATCGAGCTCGGCGCCCGGGCCTATCTGCCGAAAGAAAAGCTCTCTCAGATCGTCCCCTTTCTGGAAGACGTGCTCACCCTGAGCCATCAGGCCGGATGGAAGCGGCTCTTCGAACGGCTGGGCGGGGTCTTTGCATCGTCCTTCGGGAAGGGCTGGGAGAAGGATCGGAAGCAGTTCTGGCAAGATGTTCAGGAGGGGCGGTACGAGCCTTCACCGACCATTCTCAAGCGATAGCCCGCAGCCGGCGCTATCCCCGCTGGTGAGCCTGGCCGCGGCCGATCATCTGCGGCTGGCCGGGCGTGCCTCTGTTCGCCATGAGGTTTTTCATCCCTCCGATCGCCGCGGCATTCATGGGCGGGATGAGCGCCGCCCGGCGTGGACCCGTCGAGCTTGCGTTTCGTCGGCGCCCCTGAGGCCGATCGAAGAGGGGTGATCCCGATGTTTCATTGGACCGTCAACCGTTTTTTCCAAGTGTTGTCCAAAAAAGGAGGCTGGTATGAAGGTAGCGAGCTGTCTGGGGAAGGTCTTTTTGGTGCTGGTGTGCGCGGCCCTCTGGTCGGTTCCCGCGGGCCCTGATCCGGCTGCGGCCGCGGATCCCATCATCGTCGGCGCGCCGATTCCGAGGGCGAGCGGCTATGGGCAGAACGGCGAGCGGGGGATGGTGCTCGCGACCGAGGAGATCAATGCCGCCGGGGGCGTCAATGTGGGCGGCGAGAAACGGCCCATCAAACTCGAGATCATCGACAGCCGGGATGAAGAGCCGGGCGTGCCGGCCCGCGACGTGCTCCTGGCGATCGAGAAGCTGATCCTCGACACCAAGGCCCACTTCATCGCCGGCGGCCCCTGTATGTCGGAGTGCTCGATCGCCGCGATGGACCTTTACGCCCGGTACGGGATCGTGGACATCGTGGGGATCGGTTCCTACACCCCCACCTGGGATCAGAAAGTCGCCGAGAACCGGGAAAAATACAAGCACTCCTTCCGGGCGAGCGGCAGCGTGAAGTGGTATGTCAAAGAGGCCCTGGACCTCCTGACCAGCCTCAAGGAAAACCACGGCTTCAATAGGCTGTTCATCTCCATCGACGACAGCCTCATGTGCCGGAAGGCTGCGCAGATCGTGGAAGAGAAGGCGAAGGCCATGGGATGGGAGATCACCGGATACGACAAGCACCCGATCGGCACCACGGACTACACGGTGCCCCTGACCGAGTGCAAGAAGTCGGGCGCGCAGGTGCTCTTCGTCTGGGCGTATGCCCCCGAGACCTCCATCATGATCCGGCAATGGGCGGACCTCGAAGTGCCGGCGCTGCCGCTCGGCTTCATCGGGGCGGCTGAAGACCCCGGTTTCTGGGAGGCCACGGGCGGGAAGACCGCCTATGTGGTGGTGAACCTCTCGGAGGCCGGCGCGACCCCCTCCGATGTCACCCCGAAGTCCCGCGCCTATTACGAGGCCTATGAGAAGCGCTGGGGCGTGCCGCCGCGCAGCACCGGGTCCGTGAGCGGGTACGAGACCATGTACATCCTGACGGACGCCATCCAGCGGGCCGGGACCCTCGACAAGGAGGCCGTCATCGACGCCCTCCTGAAGACCGACCTCCAACTGGTGCGCGGGACGGTCCGCTTCGACGAGAACCATCAGATCGTCTACGGCTATGACCCCCAGACGAGCGTGCTCGGGAACTGGATCCAATGGCAGGACGGCCAGCGGGTGACCATCTTCCCGAAGGCCGCCGCCACCGGGGAACTGAAGCTCCCGCCCTGGATGAAGAAGTAGCCCGGTTTCCATCCGGAAATGGTCTTTTTGGCCAATCTCGGCGTCAATCTGCACGTTTGCTTGTGCGGCGACCTGCAGGTCGCCTCCGCGCAAACGCTTGATTTCCTTGATATTGGCCAAAAATCCTCATTTCCGGATTGGAAACGGGGTTCTACCAGGAAATCGTTTTCGGATGAAAACTGATTGATTTGCTTGAAATTGGTTGAACCGGGACCCGCCACGAAGCGTTGGGACTGGGCACCCGCAGGGTGTGAAGAAACCGGGACCCGCGCTGCAAGGGCGGGACTGAGCACGCGCAGCGTGTGAAAAAAATCCTCATTTCCGGCCTGGAAACGGGATCGTGCTGAACAGGCCATTTCAGGACGTTGATGGTTCATGGTTCTGCAGCGGAAGTGGATGTCGGCTGCAGGACCGACAACCCACAGCCGAGGTGCGGGCATGGAGATCCTGATCTACGGGGCGGTGAACAGCATGATTTTCATGCTGCTGGCCGCCGGATTCGCGCTGGTTTACGGCGTCAGCCGCATCCCCAATTTCGCCCACGGCGCGGTTTACGTGCTTGTGGGCTTCCTGACCTGGAGCTTCCTGAACGACCTGAAGCTGCCCTACATCCTGGCGATCCTCCTGGCGCTCGTCGTGTCCGCGCTGCTGGGGCTGATCATTTACCGTCTCGTGTTGATCCGGCTGCGGGGGATGCCCACCTCGGAGATCATCGCCTCCTTCGCCGTCAGCCTGGTCATTCTCGAAGGGCTCCGGCTGCAGGGCATCGCCGGGTTCAAGGGGTTCATCGGGCCGTTCTACTCCCTCCCGCCGTTTTTCGACGCCAAGATCAACGTCGCCGGGGTCTTCGTGGACTTCCAGCGCCTCTTCATCCTGGGCTTCGGCAGCCTGATCCTCGTGGCCATCTATCTCTTCACCCATTACAGCAAGGCGGGGTTGAAGCTGAGGGCGATCGCGCAGGACGAACAGGCGGCCATGATGCTGGGGATCCATCCGGACCGGACCGCGATGCTGTCCCTGGCGGTCGGGTCAGCCCTGGCGGGGATGGCGGCGGTCCTGGTCCTCCCCCTGGGGAACCTGGCGGTGGAGCAGGGATACCACGTCCTGATCCGGGCGCTCGCCGTCTGCATCGTGGGAGGGCTCGGAAGCTGGGCCGGGACGATCCTGGCCTCCCTGGTGCTCGGCTACACGGTGATCATCAGCAGCACGCTCTTGGGGACCGTCTGGGAGTCGATGGTGCTTGTCGGGACGATCATTCTCATCCTTCTGCTCAAGCCCTCCGGGCTCCTCGGCAAGCAGAAGGAACTGGAGGAAAGGGTCTGATGGAGATGTCCGAACGGCGCAAAAAGCGCCTCGACCGGAGCATTACGGTCAGAAGCCGCGGGCTCTATGCCCTCAGTTCCTGGCGGGAGATGACCTTTCTGCTCCTCCCGCGCGTGGCTCTGGTGGCTCTTCTCTGCGCGCTCCCCCTGATGCTCGACATGTATTGGCAGCGCGTGTTCTGCGCGGCCGCCACCTATGCCATGCTGGCCCTGGCCTTCGATTTTCTGGCCCAGTACGCGGGGCTCGTCTGCCTCGGCCTCTCCATGTTCATCGGCCTCGGGGGCTACGTCTCCGGAAGCCTCAACCACTACTGGGGATGGCCCATCTGGGTCACCATCCCCCTGGCCTCGGTGGCCGGGGCGGCGCTCGGCACCCTCGCGCTGGTCCTCTGTCTGCGGCTGCGCGGGGTCTATTTCGCCATCGTCAGCTTCATGCTGCCGCTCTTCCTGGTCTCCTTCATCATCGCGACCAGCATCCTCGGAAGCACCGAGGGGATCAGCAGCCTCGACTACCTGCCCAACATCTGGGTGGAGCAGTACCTGCTGGTGGGGGCGCTGCTGGTCGCGCTCTTCGGCCTCCGCCGGCTGATGACCGAGGATTTCGGGATCATCCTGCAGGCGGTCAAGGACAACGATCAGGCGGTGAAGGCCTCGGGCATCGACATCACCGCCTACAAAATCAAGGCCCTTTTTCTGGCCGCCCTGATCGGGTCCTTCTGCGGCGCGTACCTGAGCCACCTCTACGGCTGGCTGGGGCTGTCCATGTTCGCCATGGACTTTTCCATCCTGCCGATCGCCGCGACGGTCATGGGCGGGATGGGCACCCTCGCCGGCCCGGTGATCGGGGCCTTCGTCCTGACGCCGCTCTCGGAGGCCCTGCGGGGCTTCGGGCAGCTGCGGGTGGTGCTTTACAGCCTCATCCTCCTCGCCTTCATCCTCTACAAGCCCGAAGGGATCCTGAACTACCTCGAACGGAAGTACTTCCAGTTCGAGCGCTGGGAAAAGGTGTAGCCATGACCGGAGAACGCATCCTGGAAGTCACGAATCTCTGGAAGTCCTTCGGCGGGGTCCATGCCATGAGCGGCGTCAGCTTCGACCTGCACAAGGGCGAGGTGGTCGGGATCATCGGCCCGAACGGGGCGGGAAAGACGACGCTCGTGAACCTTCTGACCGGCTTCGTCAAGCCGGACGACGGGCGGATCACCTTCATGGGCGAACGGATCGACGGCCTGCCCCCTCACAAGATCGCGCTGCGCGGGCTGGTCCGGACCTTCCAGGTCATGCGTCCCTTCCACACCATGGCTGCCTACAAGAATCTCATTGTGCCGCTCAACTCGCCGCGCGTCCGGAAGACCCGCTCCGGGGCCCTCGGCGACCTCGACTCCGTCGCCATCGACATCCTCGAGGAGATCGGCTTCGAGCGCGACGCCCGGGTGCCTTACAAGACGGCGGGGTCGCTCCCCCTCGGGTATCTGAAGCGGCTCGAACTGGCCCGGTGCCTGGCGCTCCAGCCCGTGGTGGTCCTGTGCGACGAGGTGTTTTCGGGCATGAGCATGTCGGAGATCGCCAGCATGCTCCCGCTGCTCGAAAAGATGCAGATGAACGGCATCACCCTGATGATGGTGGAGCACCGCCTGCGGGAGCTCTTCAAGCTGGCCGGCCGGGTCATGGTGATCAACTTCGGCGAAAAGATCGCCGACGGGCCGCCCGCGGAGGTGATGGAGGACCCGGCCGTCAAGAAGGCTTACATGGGCGCGGAGGACCGGAAATGAACCATCTGGAGATCAAGGACCTCATGGTCTTCTACGAGAACGCCCTCGCCATCAACAACGTCTCGCTCAGCGTGGAGAAGGGCGGGATCACGGGCGTTTTCGGGGCCAACAGCGCCGGGAAGTCCACCCTCATGTACACCGCGTCGGGGGTCATCCTGGACGTGCAGAAAAAGGAGCGCATGCGGGGCGGCCAGCGCCTGACCATTCTGGGTAGCATCCTCTTCGAAGGCCGCGAGATCCGTCACTTGGAGGCGAGCGAGCGGGCCCGCCTCGGGATGGTCCTGTGCCCGGAGAGGCGCCGCATCTTCAAGGAGAGCTCGGTGATGGAAAACCTCCGCATCGGCGGTGTCCTCGCCACCCGGGCCCAGGCGGTGCGCACGCTCGACTACGTGTTCCGCATCTTTCCGAAGTTGAAGCTCCTGCGGAAGCGGGAGGGCGGCTTCCTGAGCGGCGGCGAACAGCAGATGCTCGCCATCGGCCGCGCCCTGATGGCCCAGCCGAAGCTGCTCCTGCTGGACGAACCCCTGCTGGGGCTGAGCCCTCTCATGGAGACCATGCTGACAGAAGCCGTCGAGAACATCAACCAGGAGACCGGCATCAGCGTGGTCCTGGCCGAGCAGTACGCGAGGCCTGTGCTGCCCCTCATCGACTTCGGCTACGTCATGGAAAACGGCGGGGTGGTGGTGATGGGGCGGGCCCAGGAACTGATGGACAACCCGGACGTGAAATCGGCGTATTTCGGGATGTAGCGGCCGCCCTGCGGCGGTGGACGGAAGAGAAAGGTCGATCGATGCCCCAGACACCCGAACTGGTTTATTCCTCCTTCGACCGGGCGTGCGAACGCTGGCCGGAGCGCACGGCCGTCATCTACCTCGGTCAGCGGTTCAGCTACCGCCGCATGCGGGAGCTGATCGACCGGTTCGCGACGGCGCTGCACGCCCTCGGGGTGCGCCCGGGGGAGCGGATCATGATCTACCTGCCGAACCTGCCCCAGTTCCTGATCGCCTACTTCGGCGCGCAGGTGGTCGGCGCCGTGCCCGTCCCGGTCTCGCCCATCTACACGCCGCACGAGATCCGCTACCTCTTGAACGACACCGGGGCGAAGACCGTGGTCTGCCTCGACACCAATTACCGCTACGTCAAAGAGGTCTGGCCCGAGACGGCCCTGAAGCGCGTGATCGTGACCACCCACGACGAGATGCTGCCCGCCTACAAACGCCTCTTCGGGTGGATGTTCGACCTCGTCCCGCGCGGGACGACCGAAAAGGGCGAGAACCTGCACCGGTTCGGCGCGCTCCTCAGGCAATACCCGCCCAGCCCCCCCCAGGTCGAGGTGGACCCGATCGACCATCCCTGCTACATCCTTTACACCGGCGGCACCACGGGGTTTCCCAAGGGCTGCGTCATGAGCCATGCGGGCATGGTCTCGTTCGTGGAGGAGATCCGGGAGGTCGGCGAGGGCTTCATCCGGGACGAGGAAGAGGCCTTTGTCATGGTCAACCCGCTCTTCCACCAGCTCGCCCAGGGGGTCCTCCTCGGCATGGTGCTGAGCCGGGGGAACACCTGCATCCTGATGCCCATTCCGCAGGTGGACGCCATCCTGGACGCCATCGAGCGGCACAGGGCCACGCTTTTTCTAGGGGCCCCGACCCTCTACCGCATGATCCTCGAAAACGACCGGCTCGACCTGTTCGACCTGCACTCCCTCCGCTACTGCTGGAGCGGCGGCGACGTCCTGCCGCTCGAGACCTTCGAACGCTGGAAGAAGCTCCTGGAAATCCCGATCTACCAGGCCTACGGGGCCACCGAGGTGGGCTTCACCTGCATGAGCCCCCTCGACCGCGAGCCGGTGCCGGGCAGCATCGGGATGCCGCTGCCTTCGCGCGAGGTGATGATCGTGGACCACGAGACCCTCGAGCCGGTCGATGAGGGCGAGCCGGGGGAGCTTTTGGTGACCTTCCGCCACATCTCGGACGGCTACTGGCGCAAGCCCGATGAAACGGCCAAGGCGTATATCGACATCGAGGGCCGCCGGTGGTACCGCATGAACGACTTCGTGCGGCGCGACGAAACGGGGCTCCTCTACTACGTGGACCGCAGCGCCGACATCATCAAGTGCAAGGGCTACCGGGTTTCGGCCTCGGAGATCGAGTCCTGCCTCCTGGACCACGAGGCGGTGATCGAGGCCTGCGTGGTGGGCGTGCCGGACAAGAAGCTCGGCGAGCGCATCAAGGCGATCGTGGTGCTCAAGCAGGACGCGCGGGGCGTCAGCGGCGCGGATCTCACCCGCTGGTGCCGGGAGCGTCTGGCCGAGTACAAGATCCCCCAGTACATCGAATTCCGCGACATGCTCCCCAAATCCAAGGTCGGCAAGCTGCTGCGCCGCGACATCCGCGACGAGGAGCGCCGCAAGATGAAGAAGTGAAACGCCCGCCCCCGGAATCCCCGGCCGCTCCCTGCAGGTTCCAACACCTTGGACGCCGCGCTTGACAAGACCTCTAACCAGTGCTAATCGTATCCATTTCGATCGAAACTGCGCGGCCGGCCTGGATCGCCCGGCGGAGGCCGCATCGGAGGAGGCGCTGGACATGACATTTCAGGAACTCATTTTCGCCCTCGAGCGGTACTGGTCCGACAGGGGCTGCCTGATTCAGCAGCCCTACGACCTCGAGGTGGGGGCGGGGACCTTCAACCCGGCGACCCTGCTGCGCGTCCTCGGGCCGGAGCCCTGGGCGGTCGCCTACGTGGAGCCCTCGAGGCGCCCCACGGACGGGCGGTACGGGGAGAACCCCAACCGGCTCGGGCACTACTACCAGTATCAGGTCATCCTCAAGCCGTCCCCCCTGGAGGTTCAGGCGCTCTATCTCGGAAGCCTCGAGGCCCTGGGGATCGATCCCCTCGACCACGACATCCGCTTCGTAGAAGACGACTGGGAATCCCCGACGCTGGGGGCCTCGGGGCTCGGGTGGGAGGTCTGGCTCGACGGGATGGAGATCACGCAGTTTACCTATTTTCAGCAGGCCGGAAGCATACGCCTCGATCCCATTTCGGTCGAGATCACCTACGGGCTCGAGCGGATTGCCATGTACCTGCAGGAGAAGGAAAACGTCTACGATCTCGACTGGAACGGGCGGGTCTCTTATGGGGATGTCCATCGCAAGGGCGAGTGGGAGCTCTCGGTCTACAACTTCGAGCAAGCCGATGTGGAGATGATGCTGCAGCTCTTTTCGCTTTACGAGAGCGAGGCGAAGAGGACCGCCGCCAAGGGGCTCGTCCTCCCCTCCTATGACTACTGCCTCAAGTGTTCGCACACCTTCAACATCCTCGATGCGCGCGGTGCGATCAGCGTGACGGAGCGGACCCACTACATCGAGCGGATCCGCAACCTGGCGCGTCTGAGCGCGAAGACGTACCTGCAGCAGCGCGAGGAGATGGGGTTCCCGCTGCTGGCTAAGGCCGCCGCGTGAGCCTCGTCCGGTCCGGCATCCAGGACTGGCGGATGGCGGGCCGAGCCGGTATCCGTGCAAACAGGGGAGCGGAGAAGACCGGGTGGAGAAGATCGCTTGACCGCATCTTTCGAGAAGGGTTGGGAGAAGGATCGGAATCCGTTCTGGAAAGATGTTCAGGATGGGCGCTGCGAGCCTCCCCCGATCATCGATGAGGATGAAGATATGTCTTCAGAATTCATATTGGAAATTGGCACCGAGGAGATCCCGGCGGGCTATCTGGCCGACGGCCTCGAAAACCTGAGGAGGCTCTGGGAAGAGCTGCTGGCGAAGAACGAGATCGGTTTCGCCGAACGGCCCGCCGTTTATGGCACGCCTCGAAGGCTTGTCCTGCGGGCTGCGGGCGTCGAGCGGAAACAGCGCGACCGGGTGCAGGAGGTTACGGGCCCCCCCAGGCAGGTGGCCTACGACAAGGATGGCCGCCCGACCAAGGCGGCGCTCGGATTCGCCCAGAAGCAGGGGGTGGCGGTCGAGGCCCTCGGGACCATCTCGACGCCCAGGGGCGAGTACCTGCATGTGAAGCATGCCATCGCCGGAAGACCGGCGGCCGAGATCCTGGCCGAGAACCTGCCGGCGCTGATCGCGGCCGTTCCCTGGCCCAAGTCCATGCGCTGGGGGAGCGAGAACGTCCCGTTCGTGCGGCCGATCCACTGGATCGTGGCCCTTTTCGAAGGCGCCGTGGTCCCGTTCGAGCTGGCGGGGATCCGGAGCGGCAGCCGTTCCGCGGGGCACCGCTTCATGGCCCCGGAGCCTTTCGAGGTCGCCGGCTGGGAGCGCTATCTGAAGGACACCGCCGAGCGGTTCGTGGTCATCGACCCGGCGGAGCGCGAAGAGCGGGTGAGGGAGCAGGTGGAAGCGGCCGCGGCATCGGTGGGCGGCCGCCCGTCCGATGATCCGGAACTCGTCTCGATCAACGCCAATTTGGTCGAATACCCTTCGGCCGTGGCCGGGCACTTCGACGAGGCGTTTCTCGCCGTGCCCCCGGCCGTCCTCATCACCGCCATGCGCGAGCACCAGAAGTACTTCGCGGTCTATGACCAGGCCGGCAACCTGATGCCGCACTTCATCGCCGTCAACAACACCCGTGCGCGCGACGAACGGGTCGTGCGCCGGGGGCATGAGCGTGTGCTGCGGGCGCGCCTGTCGGATGCCCGCTTCTTCTTCGAGGAGGACCGTAAAAGGCCGCTCATCGAACGGCTGGAGGATTTGAAGGGCGTCATCTACCAGGCCGACCTCGGGACGTCCTACGCCAAGGTGCAGCGCTTCGGGCGCCTAGCCCGCTATCTGGCGGAGCGGGTCCTGCCGGAAAAGACCTCGTCTGTCGAGACCGCCGCGCGCCTGTGCAAGTGCGATCTCGTGAGCCACATGGTCGGGGAGTTCCCGACCCTGCAGGGCGTGATGGGCACGGAATACGCCCGGATCGAGGGGTATCCGGAAGAGGTGGCCGAGGCCCTGGGAGAACACTATCTCCCGAACCGCGCCGGGGGCGAGATGCCTCGCTCGAAGATCGGCGCGCTTGTGGGTGTGGCCGACCGGATGGACACCATCACGGGCTGCTTCGCCGTGGGGCTCGAACCGAGCGGGAGCGCCGACCCCTTCGCCCTGCGCCGGCACGCCCTGGCGATCATCCGGATCCTGGAGGAATTCGCATGGAACATCTCCCTGGACGACCTGATCGACCGGTCCCTGGAGTTTCTGGGAGAAGAGATCGCGTTTGACCGGGCTGCGGTCTTCGAAAAGGTGCAGGCCTTTTTCATGGAGCGCTGCCGCCAGATGATGCTCCGCTCCGGCTATGTCGCGGATCTCGTGGAGGCCGTCCTTTCGGTCGCCTTCGATCCCGTGACACGCATTCCGCGCAGGCTCGAACAGCTCCAGCGCTTTGTCGCGGAATCGGGGGATTTCGAGACGGCCGCAATGACGTTCAAGCGCGTCAGCAACATCCTCAAGAAGACGGAAGAGCGTTTCAAGGTGAATCCGGCGCTCTTCAAGGAGCCGAGCGAGGGCGCCCTCTGGGATGCGATCGAGGCGGTGCGGTCCGAGGTGATCCGCTGCGTCGAGCGGGAGGAGTACTACGCCGCGATGCAGCGGTTGAAGGAACTCCGCGCTCCGGTGGACCGCTTCTTCGACCAGGTGGAGGTCATGACGAAGGATGACCCCGCCCTGCGCGAAAACCGGATCGCGGTTCTGCAGGATCTCGAGAGCCTGTTCCTGCGGGTCGCGGATTTCTCGAAATTCGGCGTGTAGGGGGCGGTTCTTTCGAAACGGGTTTCTCCGGATGCGGCTTCGGAGATGCAGCCTGTTTAAAAGTGGACAGGCCCCTGGATCATCCCTGCCATTCAGGGCCGATAGGGAAAAAAACCCTGAACCAGCTGCATGGTTCAGGGTTTTTTAATGAGGACGTAGAGATCACCGGTGTGGCGGAGGTGCCCCGCGGCGAGCTCCGCATAGGGGCCGTTGCCCCAGAAGATGTCCGCGCGCCCCGGGCCCTTGATGGCGCCCCCGGTGTCCTGGATGACCATGAAACGGGAGAAGGGCTGCCATTCGAGGTCTGCCGCCTCCGATCCGGCCCTTGGCTTGCTGCAGGAGATGAAGGCGAGGGACCCTTTCGGGAAGAGGGCGGCGTCGGCGGCGAGCGATCTTTCAGGCGTCAGATGGACGCCGATGTTCCCATAGGGGCCGTCCTGGAGGGGGCGGAAAAAGATGTAGGAGGGGTTGGCGTCCAGGACCTCCTGGACCTTTTCGGGGTGCTCCTCGAGGTAGCTTCGGATGCGCTGCATGGACATCTCTTCGCGGGTCAGATAGCCCTTTTCGATCATGTAGCCCCCGATGGCCCGGTAAGGGCGCCCGTTGGCCTCAGCGTATCCGACGGGGAGTTCTCGCCCGTCCGTCAGCCGCAGGCGGCCGGACCCCTGAATCTGCAGGAAGGCGACGTCCACCGGATCCTTCAGCCAGGCGATTTCGAGGCCCTTCCCGTCGAGCGGTTTTTCGGATTCGATCTCAGCCCGGCTGTAGTAGGGGAGAACCCGCCCGCCCTCGATCCGGGCGACGATGCTCTCGCCTTTGAACTTGGGATGGAAGGCCTCGAGACGGATGCGCAGGAGGTCCTTCGGCCTCCGGTAGATCGGATGGGCAAAGACGTCGTCCGGCCGGGTGCTGGCCGGATAGAGCGGCTCGAAGTAGCCGGTGAAAAGGACCTCTCCCGAAGGCGTCCTCCCGCTGGCCTTGAAGACCAGAAAATGGCGTTTGACCGCCGCCGCCAGGGCATCGGGGCTCGTTTCTTCACGCAGAAGGGCCAGGAACAGGGCGTGGCTTTCCCGCACCTGCCGGGCGGTGAACCTCCGTTCGCCGTAGTCGAACGGGGCTTCGTCCGGCAGGCGGTCGAGATAGGCGAAGGTCCGCTCGACGGCCTGGATGAGGGAGGCCCGGTCCAGGTCGTCCGAAAAGGACGGGAGATGGGATTGCACGAGTTGGAGGGCCGGTTCGGGCTTCTCGACCCGTTTCTCCACGGCCGGGCGGCACGCGAGGAACGCGGAGGCGAAGAGCGCGGCAGTCAGCCAAAGGCAGCGGCTTAGAGGCATAAGGCAAAGATCCTCCCGTCCGGATGAAGACACGACGGTGGATGAAGGTGGATGGATTTGGACGCACACCCCCGCAGGGCGAGGGGTGGCGCCTGGTTTCAAAACCGGTATTTTAGGCAATCCCGCGGCAGAGTTCAAGCACCGGCAGTTGTTGTTTTTTTGTTAGGGGCTGTGTTTTTTTTGCTACAGTTTCGGATGCTGGGTGCGCATCCATTTGTTGTTCGCGAAAAAGTTTGGCCTGATAAAAGTATTGGATGTCCATAAGTTAGACAGGATGATCGTTGTTTTTGCGGCTTTGCGGGCGGGAGGGCATGGTCCTTGCAATCCAAGGCGGCGAGCAGGGAAAACCCTGATTCCTATTCCGGTTGTTGCACCGATATCGAGGAGAAACGCGTGGATTACAGACAGCGCACATTGAAGGAGCCGGTCGACTGTACGGGCATCGGACTCCATTCTGGCGAAAAAGTTCATATGGTCCTTCGTCCCGCTGCGCCGAACAGCGGGCTCTGTTTTGTGCGGAGCGATCTTGCGGGCCGTCCCAGGGTGCCCGCCGGCTTCGAGCATGTATTGGACACGACCCTGGCTACGACCGTCGGCATCGACGGATGCCGGATCGGCACCATCGAACACCTGATGGCAGCCTTTTTCGGTTTAGGCATCGACAATGCCGTGGTGGAACTCGATGGGCCCGAGGTCCCGATCATGGACGGCAGCGCGGCCCCATTCGTTTTTTTGATCAAGAGCGCCGGCATCCGGGAGCAGAGCGCCCCGAAGCGTTTTTTGCTCATCAGACGGCCGTTCAAGGTCGATGACGGCAATCGCTCGATCGCCATCTATCCTTCGAAGGAGCTCAAGATCACCTGCATGATCGATTTTCAGCACCCGATGCTGCGCAACCAGACCCACGAACTGACCTTTTCCGGGCGGGATTTTGTGCGGGATATCAGCCGGGCGCGTACCTTCGGTTTTCTGAAGGACGTCGAAACGCTGAAAAAGCACGGGCTCGCCAAGGGCGGCTCTCTGGACAATGTCGTCGTGGTCGACGAGTTCAGGATCCTCAACGAGGACGGCCTTCGCTACAAGGACGAATTCGTGCGTCACAAACTGCTCGATTTCTTAGGGGATCTTTCCATCGTCGGGTCTCCGGTCATCGGCCACTTCGTGGTCAAGAAGTCCGGGCACTACCTGAACCAGTTCATGCTGCGCAAATTGATGGGCTCCGAACGCCACTGGCGATGGGTCACCTTCGAATCGCCGGAAGCGTGCCGGGAGAACCGGGTTAGGATCCCGGCCTTCGGTCGCCTGGAACCCCTGGCCGCCTGAGGATAATCGGTCTCATCTTCGGATTGGAAACTGGGTCCTACCGGGAAATCATTTCCGGATGGATACGATCTCATGTTCGCATAGGTCCTTGGTCTTTGTCCCCTGCCCCGCACGGAGCGGGATCATTTTCTTCTGATTCCGCTCCTCCTCCCGGGGAAACGGCGTAGAAGCGATCGCGTCGGTTTGTGATGGCTTTGCGCTTGCTTTTGCCCCGCTAATCAACTAAAATCACGCTTTTAGGCCTTTGAGACCTCTTTTCGGAAGCGGGTGAATGGAGGTCGCCGCCCTTTTTGCCAAACAATGGTGAATCTTCATTCATTGGATCCGGGCATGGTTCCGTGGAGAGAAACGTGCCAGCAGCCCTGGTGGAGCGGACGGGAAGCCGGCGGAGGGCACGTTGCGGTTCGGCGCGGCAATCGGGGCAGGCCAAGGACTCGGGAGGTTTGGTTGACGCGGATATGATCAAACGATGCATCTATTTTGCCGTGGCCGTTTGCCTGTTCCTGAGCGGCGCAGAAGGACGGGTCCGGGCGGAAGAGGCCGCGCTCAGCGATATCGTGATCACGACCACGCAGGACGATCTGCTGGCCTATTTTACGGTGGTCGACTGTTTTACGGAAGACATGGAGCGGGCGATCCACAACGGGATCCCGACGACGTTCACCTTTTTCGTGAAGCTGCTGAAGGTTCGATCGTCCTGGTGGGACAAGAAGATCGCGGATTTGAAGGTAAGCCACGAGATCACCTACGACAGCCTCAAAAAGGTATACATCCTGCGCTTTTCGGAAGACGACCGGAAGGAACTGATCGTGAAGGATTTTGAAGAGGCCAAGACGCTGATGTCCGAGATCGTCGGTCTCAAGGTGACCTCCCTCGACCGCCTCGAGAAGGATGCTTATTACCGGGTCCGCATGATGGCCGAACTCGACACGATCAAGTTGCCTTTATACTTTCATTACGTCCTTTTTTTCCTCTCCCTCTGGGATTTCGAAACGGACTGGTACTCCGTGGATTTTAGGTACTGACCGCCACCCCAGCCATGAATACCTACCGGGAAGCTCGGCAACAGGATCTGAAGCGAAGACGTCGAGAGCGCTATCTCATTGTCGGCCTCTTCGTATTGATTTCGGGCCTCGTCTACTACGGGACACGCTTTCTGGACATGGGTCCGGACATTTCGCTGTCCAACAGCATCCTGATCTTCGCCCTCATCAACATCAACGTCATCCTCCTGCTCCTTCTGGTCTTCCTGACGCTCAGAAATCTGGTGAAGCTCCTGTTCGAGCGCCGCAAGCGGATCATGGGGGCCAAGCTGCGGAGCAAGCTCGTCCTGGCGTTCGTGACCCTGTCCCTTCTCCCGACGATCATCCTCTTCTTCGTTTCGGTGCAGTTCATCTCCTCCTCGATCGAGTACTGGTTCAACGTCCAGATCGAGCAGTCGCTCAAGAACGCCCTGGAGGTCGGCCAGGAGTATTACAGCCGGACGGCGGAGGAGGTCCTCCAGCTCGGCAACGGCCTGAGCCGGGTCATCACCTATGAAGGTTTTCTGCAGCCGGAGAAGGGGGGTCAGCTCGAGAAGCTGGTTGCGGACAAGCAGAAGGAGTACGGCCTGGCCTCGATCAGGGTCTACACCGAGACGCTGCTGCCGAAGAGCGCCTCGACGGATCAGCGGCTCGATCTGAGCGGCTTCGAAGGGCCGGGGGCGGAGAGCCTGCGCCGAAGCCTCGATCTCGGCACCGACTCCCAGGACATCGAGAGCTCCTCCCACGGCGACCTTGTCAGCGGGATCATCCCGATCTTTTCCGGGGCCGAGACCAGGGCCGTCGTCGGTCTGATCGTCCTCGGAAAATTCGTCCCGGCCACGTTCGTCAACCGTCTGAAGGCGATCAGCAGCGGCCTCCAGGAGTACCGTCAATTGAAGATGCTCAAAAAGCCGATCAAGATCAGCCATATGATCACGTTGTCGATCGTGACGCTCCTGATCATCTTCTCCTCGGTCTGGTTCGGGTTCTATCTATCGAAGGAGATCACGATCCCCATCCAGGAACTGGCGGAGGGAACCAACCGCATCGCCTCCGGGGACTACAGTTTTTTCATCGACCTGGAGTCGACCGACGAGATCGGGGTGCTCGTCAACTCCTTCAACCGGATGACCCTCGACCTGAAGAACAGCAAGGAGAAGCTCGAAGAGGCCAACCGGGAACTGGTCAAGAGCAACATCGAACTCGAACAGCGGCGTCAATACATGGAGTTCGTGTTGGCCAACGTCGCGGCCGGGGTGGTGTCGGCCGATGCGAACGGGAAGATCCTGACCATCAACAAGTCCGCGGAAAAGATGCTGAACATCGAGGCGGAGCATATCATCGGCAAGCGCTACAAGGAGGTGCTGGATCAGGATTACATCAACATCGTGGACGGCTTCCTGGGCGACAGGCGTCTTTTTGCAAAGGGATTTCTGAAAAAGCAGATCCGCCTCTCCGCCGGAGGCAGCCGGCTGACTCTGCTGGTCTCCCTCAATGTCCTGCGGGACGACCAGGGGCGGTATCTCGGTCTGGTGGCGGTGTTCGAGGACCTGAGCGAAATCGAAAAGGCCCAGCGGATGGCGGCATGGCGCGAGGTGGCGCGCCGCATCGCGCACGAGGTGAAGAACCCCCTCACCCCCATCCAGCTCTCCGCGCAGCGGCTTAAGAAGCGCTACGGGGAGAAGCTCTCCGGAGAGGACTACCGGATATTCAACGAGTGCACGGGGATGATCGTCCGCCAGGTGGAGGAGCTGAAGGGGCTCGTCAACGAGTTTTCCAACTTCGCCCGGATGCCGGCCGCAAACCGTGCTCCGTCCGACCTGCGCGGGATTGTCGAGGAGTCCCTGAGCCTGTACCGCGAGGCCCACCGCGAGGTGGTGTTCCGCTTCGAGGATGCGCCCGAGTTTCCTGTGTTCCCTCTGGATCGGGAGCAGATGAAGCGGGTCCTCATCAACCTCCTCGACAATGCCATCGAGGCCGTGGAGGGGGACGGCGAGATCACGGTGCGGCTCGCCTTCGATGCGGTGCAGCAGGTGGTGCGGATCGAGGTGGCCGACAACGGCAAGGGGGTTTCGCCCGATCATCGGAGCAAGCTCTTCGAGCCCTACTTTTCCACCAAGAAGCACGGCACCGGGCTTGGATTGGCGATCGTCAACACCATCGTCAACGACCACGACGGGTTCATCCGGGTCGAGAAGAACGTGCCCAGGGGCACGCGCTTCATCATCGAGCTGCCGGTGCGGGCCTGAGGGGGCGTCATGCGGACCTTCGACCTTTTTTACAACCTCTGCTGGACCCCGGCCGCTGCGGCCATGCTCCCGTTCAGCCGGATGGACGGCAAGGCGAAGGGACTCCGCCGCCTGATCTGGCAGGAGGATGAAAGGCCGCCGCGCCCCGGCGGCATCTGGCTCCACGCCCTGTCGGTCGGCGAGGCGATGTCCGCCGTCCCCCTGGCCCGGGAGCTGCGGCGCGTCTTCCCGGACCGGCCGCTCGTCATGAGCGCCAGCACGGAGAAGGGATTGGCGCTGGCCCGGGCGGAGATGGCCGGGGTCGCCGACCGGGTGCTCGGCATGCCGTTCGATTTCTGGCGGCCGGTCCGGCGCATGATGGATTTTATCCGTCCTTCGGTCTTCGTGCTGGTCGAAACGGACATCTGGCCGGGCATCCTCGGGCTCCTGAAGGACCGCGGCATCCCGGCGCTGCTCGTGAACGGCCGCGTGAGCCCGCGGACCGCGCGGGGCTACCGGCGCGCCGCCCCCCTGCTGCGCCCAATCTTCGACTGCTTCCGGCTCTGCCTGATGCAGACGGCGCGCGACCGCCAGAGACTCCTCGCGCCGCGTCTCATCGATCCCGAGCGCTGCGAGGCCGTCGGAAACATCAAGTTCGACCGGGAGTGGCCGCCCATGGAGGCGGAGGAGCGGCTCGCATGGCTGCGGCGGCTGAGCCTCTCAGGGGAGGAGACGCTGTGGGTGGCGGGCAGCACCCATCCAGGGGAGGAGGCGGTCCTGATGGATGTCTACCGGAAGCTTCGCAGCCGCTTCCCAAGCCTGCGCCTCGTGATCGCGCCCCGTGATATCAGCCGCGCGGATGAACTGGCGGCGATGGCTCGTCAGAGGGGCCTTCAGGCGTGCTTGAGAAGCGCTCCGGATGCCTTCGCCGGGCAAGGCGCGGGGATCATTCTGCTCGATACCGTCGGTGAACTCGGCCGGGTCTACGGGTTGGCCGCCGTCGCCTTCGTGGGGGGCAGTCTCGTGCCTGTGGGCGGGCACAACCTGCTGGAACCGGCGGCGTTCGCCTGTCCGGTGTTGTTCGGCCCGCACACCCACAACTTCGAGGACATGGCCGATGCCTTGAGCGAAGAGGGCGGCGGGGTGTGTATCCGGGACCGGGCCTCCCTCCATGAGGCCGTCTCGGCGATCCTCTCGGACGAAGGCCGGCGCCGGCAGGCGGGCTCCGCTGCGCGCGCTTTCGTGATGGCCAACCGGGGGGCCCTCGACCGGGTGATCGACCGGATCGGGCGGTGCGTCGCGGAGGCCGTCCGATGAAAGGCCTGCGGATCGACTGGTCGCGGGTTCATGCCCGCAGGGACTGGACGGCCGCCACGCCTTGTCTGGCCCTTGGAGCCGCCGTCTACGGCCCGATGGCATGTATCCACCGGCTGGCCTATGAGCGGGGCGTCCTGAAGGCGCGCCGGCTCCCGGGGTTCGTCCTCAGCGTGGGCAATCTCACGGCGGGGGGGACCGGAAAGACGCCGGCCGTGGCCTGCCTGGCGCAGTGGACGCGAAGCCGGGGCTTCAGCGCGGCGGTTCTTTCCAGAGGGTACAAGCGCTCGGCCGGAAACGGTCCGCTCGTGGTATCGGATGGAACAGCGCTCCTGGCAGGCCCCTGGTCGGCCGGGGATGAGCCCTGCCTCCTGGCTCGGCGCCTCGAGGGGGTCCCGGTGATCGTCGGGGCGGACCGGTGGCAGGCCGGGATGCTGGCGCACCGGCAATTCGGCGCAGAAATTTTCATCCTGGATGACGGATTTCAACACCATCGGCTGGCGCGGGATGTCGATCTGGTCCTTTTGGATGGACGGGAGCCTTTCGGAAACGGCCATCTGCTCCCGTGGGGGCCGCTGAGGGAGCCGCAGCGGGTGCTCCGGCGGGCCGACGCCCTGATCCTGACCGGCTGCGGGCGGGCGTCCGGGCGTGAGGAGGCCGCCCTTCGGGCCCTCGAACGGGGTTTTCCCGGCAAGCCGGTATTCAAGGCCTCGCATAGGCCGGAAGAGTGCATGTTTCCGTACGAAGGCCGGCCTGTGCCCCTCGACCGGCTGCGCGGGGTGCCGGCGCTCGGCTTTGCCGGGATCGCTGCGCCGGAGAGATTCTGGGAGACCCTGCTCTCGCTCGGTGTCGATATCGTGGATTTCCGCGTCTTTCCAGATCATCATCGCTACACGGCCGGGGATATCCTGTCGCTTCGCCGGGCGGGAGAGGCCGTTGGCGCGCGTTATCTGTTGACGACGGAAAAGGACTGGGTGAAGATCGAGGCGCTGGAACTGGATTCCCGGAAGATCGGATTCCTGAGGATCCGTTTCGAACCTGTGCCGGGTGAAGAAAGGAGTCTATTCGAGGTCATTGAAGAAGCGATCCGGAAGAGAAAAACCATCGACGCGATGGATTTATAGGGGACTCTCGGGCCTGGTCCGTCTGCTGGCACGCATCCCGTTCCCGGTGAGCCAGAAGCTCGGGCGCAGGATGGGAGGCCTGTTCGCGTGCATCCCCCTGAAGCGCCCGCGTGTGGCCGTCGAGAACCTGCTCGCATCGTTCGGGCCCGCGCTGTCACGCCCGGAGGCCGAGCGTCTGTACCGCCGGCTGATGGGGCACTTCGGCGCCATGCTCTTCGAACTGCCGCACATCTTCACGATGACGGAGCGGAGCCTTTCGCGCTATGTGACCTTCGACCACCCGGAACGGATGGAGCAGGCCCTGGCCAAGGGAAAGGGCTGCTTCATCCTGACGGCCCATTTCGGGAACTGGGAGCTCATGAGCGCGGCGGCGTGCCTCCGCTACGCCCCGAATGCTGCCGTGGTCGCCCGGCCGATGGATTTTCCGCCTGTCGAACGGCTGTTCACCGATCTCCGCACCCGCTTCGGTACGGAGGTGATCCCCAAGGACCACGGGATGCGCCGGATCATGCGGGTCCTGCGGGAGAACCGTCCGATCGGCATCCTGCTCGACCAGAACGTCGACTGGTACGCCGGGGTCTTCGTGCCGTTCATGGGGCGGCCGGCCTGCACGAACAAGGGGCTGGCGCTGATGGCCCTCAAGACCGGCGCCCCGGTGGTCCCCATCTATGCCCTGCGGGAGGCGGACGGCCGCTACCGGGTGGTCTTCGAGGAGGAGGTCCGTCTATGCGTAACGGGGGACAAAACCCGGGATGTAGAGGAGAACACGCGTATATTTACGGAGATCATCGAATCATGGGTGCGCCGGCACCCCGAGCAGTGGTTCTGGTTCCACCGGCGCTGGAAGACGCGCCCTTTCTGCCCCCTGCCCGGGGCGGCCTTTCCTCCGGCGGGAGGCGCTCCGTCCGATACATTTGCGGCGGCGCCCGGCGGGTGTTCAGGAAAGGGTCCACCCGGCGGGGCGGCGGCATGCGCCTCTACGGTTGATGCAGCGACGGTTTGCACGGATGGAGCGAACGTTCCGACCCTGTCCCCGATCGGGGGGCCGGCATGATCGAAGGGCTGAAGCGTGAGGTGCCCGCGCCCGCGATGCGGGGGGGCGGCCCGATCGACCGCCGGTCCGTTCACCGCGTCCTGGTCCGGGCGACCAACTGGGTGGGCGACATGGTGATGTGCCTGCCGGCCCTGGAGGCCCTGAGGGAAAATTTCCCGTCGGCCCGGATCACGGTCCTGGCCCTTCCGTGGGTCTCCGCCCTCTTGCAGGGGCACCCCGCGGTGGATGATCTGCTCGTGCTCCGGAAAAGCGGGGCGTTCGCAGCGGATGCCGCCGCCCGCATCCGGTGCGCCGGCGCGGTCCGCAAAGGCGGATTCGACTTGGCGGTTCTCTTCCAGAACGCCTTCGAGGCGGCGCTCCTGGCGTTCCTCGGAGGCGTTCCCCGGAGGCTCGGGTACAACACGGATGGGAGGGGCCCCCTGCTGAGCCACCGCGTGGTCCGCGAGCCGGCGGTCCTCGAGGTCCACCAGGTGGAGTACTACCTCGCGATCCTGAAGGCGGCCGGGTTGGCGGCGGAAAGCCGCGAACCGCGTCTTTTTCTCGCAGATGCCGATGCGGAGGCCGCCGCAGGCTGGTTCGAGCGGGAGGGGATCGGGGCCGATGCGCCCGTGGTGGGATTGAGCCCGGGAGCCATGTACGGTTCGGCCAAGCGTTGGCCGGCCGAGCGGTTCGCCGCGGTGGGGGACCTGGCCGCCCGGCTCTGGGGGGCGAAGGTCCTCATCTTCGGCAGCGGCAGGGAAAGCGCGATCTGCGAGCAGGTGGCCGCCGCGATGCAGCGACCCTCCATCGATCTGTGCGGGCGGACCTCCCTCGGCGCGGCGGTGGGCCTGATCGGGCGCTGCAACGCCTTCATGACCAACGACTCGGGCCTGATGCACATCGCGGCGGCCCTCGGTGTGCCGACCCTGGCGGTCTTCGGGTCTACCGACCCTCAGGCGACGGGCCCCCGGGGTGCACGGACGGCCATGGTGCGTCACCCGGTCGAATGCGCACCCTGCCTCGAGCCCGATTGCCCGAAGGGTCATCACGGCTGCATGCTTTCGATCGAGCCGGCCGAGGTCTGGCGGGCGCTCGAGACCCTGACCGGGAGGGCGTGAGATGCCGAAGCCGGCTGTTTTTCTGGACCGCGACGGGACGATCAACGAGCAGATGGGCTACATCAACCACCCGAGCCGCCTCGTGCTGCTGCCCGGGGCGGGAAAGGCCATCCGCCGATTGAACCGCAGCGGGCATCTGGTGATCGTTGTCTCGAACCAGTCGGGCGTCGCCCGCGGGTATTTTCCTTACGAGCTCGTGGAGGAGGTGCACGAGCGCATGCGGGGCCTGCTCGCCCTGGACGGGGCGCTTCTGGACGGCGTCTTTTTCTGCCCCCATCACCCCGGGGGGTCGGTTGCGCCCTTCGCGCAGGTGTGCGGCTGCCGCAAACCCCGGACCGGCTTGATCGACGAGGCCGTAGGGCGCCTCGACATCGACCTTGAGAGGTCCGTTGTCGTCGGGGACCGCATGGACGACATCGAACTCGCGCACCGGGCGGGTGTTCCAGGCATCCTCGTCCGGACGGGCTACGGCCTGGGCGAGGAGCGCTATATCCTGCCTCGTCATCCCCTTCGGCCTGCCGTGGTGGTCGATGACTTGACCCAGGCGGTGGACTGGATCCTCGGGGAGGGGAGCCTCGCCGCCCCGGCCGCCGCCGTTGAGGCGCCACCGGCGGGCAAGGAGGTCTTGTGAAGGCCCCGGAGCGGATCCTGATCGTGAAGCTCAGCGCCATCGGCGACGTGGTGCACAGCCTCCCCTTCCTGGAGGTGGTGAAGCGGACATGGCCGCAGGCCAGAATCGACTGGGTCGTCGAGGAGGCGGCGGCTCCCATCGTCCTCGGGCATCCGGCGCTCGACCGGGTGTGGGTCTCCCGCCGGAAGGCCTGGCAGCGCGCCCTGACGAAGGGGCCCGGCCGGGCCGCGGCCGTCCGTGAAGCGGCCGCCTTTGCCGGGGCCCTGCGGAGGGAGCGCTATGACCTCGTGGTGGATCTTCAGGGGCTCTTCAAGAGCGGGGTTGTCACGGGGTTGGCACGCGGGCGGCGGAAGGTCGGAATGAGCGGCACGCGGGAGGGCTCTGCCTTCTTCCTGACCGAGGCCCCCGTTCCTGTCGATTACGAGATCCACGCCATTTTGCGCTATCTCGAGGTGGGCAGGGCGCTCGGATGCGACACCTCCGTGTGGGATGGTGTGATCCCGGTCGGTGAAAAGGATCGGGAGGAGGTCGAGCGCCTTTTCGAGGAACACCGCTGGGGCCTGCGGCCCCTGGTCGCCCTCAACCCGATGGCCAAGTGGGCGACCAAGCTCTGGGAGCCCGAGCGGTTCGGGGCCCTGGCCGACCGGATCGGATCGGAGCTGCAGGCGGACATCGCGTTTACGGGCGGGCCCGAGGACCGGGGCGTCATCGAGGCCATCGTGGGCGGCATGTCCCATCCGGCCGCGAACCTCGCCGGCCGCACCGGCCTGAAGACTTTGGCATGGCTTTATCGGCGCGCCGCGCTGCTCATCTGCACCGACACGGGCCCCATGCACATGGCGGCGTCCATGGGCTGCCCGGTCGTGGCGCTCTTCGGGCCGACCGCCCCATGGCGCACCGGGCCTTACGGCCTTCTGCACCGCGTCGTCAGGACCGGGATTGCCTGCAGCCCCTGCTTCCGGAAACGCTGTGAGGAGAGGACGTGCATGCGGGGGATTACGGTTGAGAGCGTCTTTGCAGCGGCGGCCGAGGCGCTGCAAGTGCGACAGGAAATTCCTGCCTGAAGCTTGGAATCCTTGCAAGCCGGTCGCGGTTGGGTGTATTTTCGGCAATGAGGCGCGGAGCACGGGGTGCCGCGAGGGTGCCTATTTTCTGCAGAGGAGAGCGATCGTATGGCCGTGAGCAAGGAATTGCTGGATATCCTGGCCTGCCCGAAATGCCGGGGCGAGCTGCATTTGAATGAACAGGGCGACGGATTGATCTGCGAGGCCTGCCGGCTGCTTTATGAGATCCGGGACGATATCCCGATCATGCTGATCGATGAGGCCACGCCGCTCGACAGGCCTTAGTTGCCGACCTGCCGGACGGGGCCAAGCCGCTCGGTGCACATCGGTTTCTTCGGGGGATCTGTGTTATCTCTCAGCGAGGGAACCCGGTGCAACCGATCGCCGTCTCGATCTGAGCTCATTTCCATCCGGAAATGGTCTTTTTGGCCAATCTCGGCGTCAATCTGCACGTTTGCTTGTGCGGCGACCTGCAGGTCGCCTCCGCGCAAGCGCTTGATTTCCTTGTTATGGCCAAAAATCCTCATTTCCGGGTTGGAAACGGGGTTCTACCAGGAAATCACTTCCGGGCGAAAACTGCTTGATTTCCTTGATATTGGTTAAACCGGGACTGACCACAAAGCGGTGGGACCGGGCATCCGCAGGGTGTGAAGAAAAATCCTCATTTCCGGATTGGAAACGGGGTTCTAACGGGAAATCAGTTCCGGATGGGTGCGAGCCAAAGGGCATAGGAGGAAGTTCGAAGGCGCGCTGATATTCGATGTACCAATTGGGCTCGGGACCGTTTCTCCGAAGCGATCGAGGTCGGGAAGGGGACCGGGCAGGTGAGATGACATGACTGAAAGCTTCGAGGAAAATGAGGTGCAGGCGCCGGGGCGGACCGCCTGGGAGGCCCCCGTCGATCCGGCGCTGACATCGATCGGCGACAAGCTCGCGCGGGGCGGGCGGCTGGATTTCGAGGACGGGCTGGCCTGCCTCGAGACCCACGATCTCATAGGCCTGGGGCGCCTAGCCTTGAACGTCCGCACGCGCCTGTACGGGGACGAGGCCTATTACGTCGCCAACCAGCACCTGAACTACACCAACATCTGCATCAACCACTGCCGCTTCTGCGCGTTCCACCGGGCCCCCGGCGATCCTGAGGGGTACCTCATGACCCCGGAGGAGGCCGCCGGGCGCATTACGGCGACGGATGCGAACGATGTGCGCGAGGTCCACGTGGTCGGCGGGTGCAACCCGGAGCCCGATCTGGCCTACTATGTGGCGCTGCTGGAGGCCCTCGGCCGGGCCCGGCCGGGCCTGAAGCTCAAGGCCTTCACGGCGGTCGAGATCGCGCACATCGCCTCGCGCGCGGGTTGTACGACCCGCGAGGTGCTCGAGCGGCTCCGCGGGGCGGGCCTCTCCGCCATGCCCGGCGGCGGGGCGGAGGTCTTTTCCGAGCGGATCCACCAGGCGCTCTTCCCCCGGAAGATCGGAGCCGATGAGTGGCTCGCCGTTCATGGCGAGGCGCATGCGCTCGGGCTTCGCACCAACGCGACCCTGCTCTTCGGCCACATCGAGACGCATGCGGAGCGCGTGGAGCACCTCCTCAGGCTGCGGAGGCAGCAGGACCTGAGCGGCGGCTTCCAGTGCTTCATCCTCCTGCCGTTCCACCCGGCCAACACCCCCATGGCGCATCTGCCCGGACCGAGCGGGGTGGACATCCTGAAGACGATGGCCTTGAGCCGCCTGATGCTGGACAACATCCCCCACCTCAAGGCCTACTGGATCATGCTGGGGCTGAAGTTCACGCAGGTGGCGCTGCACTTCGGCGCCGACGATCTCGAGGGCACCATCGTCCAGGAGCGGATCGCCCATCAGGCCGGGGCGGCGACCGCCCAGGGGCTGACGCGCGCCCAGGTGGAGGCGATGATCACCGCCGCCGGCTTCCGGCCGGTCGAGCGGAACACCTTTCACGAAAGGGTCGAAGCGGCATGAGGCTCGGCGGGATTGCGGAAAAGGCTCTGGCCGGGGAGCGCATCTCCTTCCGGGAGGCACGGGCCCTCGACCGGGAGGCGGACCTGCTCACGCTGGGCCGCCTGGCGCATGCCCGGCGGCTGAGCCTGCACCCGGAAGGGGTCGTCACCTACGCCGTCGACCGCAATATCAACTACACCAACATCTGCGTCTCGGGCTGCCGCTTCTGCGCCTTCTACCGCTCCGAAGGCCACCCGGAGGCCTACGTCCTCGACCGGGAGACCCTGGCGCAAAAGCTCGAAGAGACCCGGGCTCTCGGCGGCACGCACATCTTGTTTCAGGGCGGCCTCAACGCGTCCCTCGATCTGGCCTGGCACGAGGACACGGTCCGGTTCATCCGCTCCTTCGGTCTGCAGGTGCACGGCTACTCCCCGCCGGAGATCGTCTTCTTCGCCCGGCAGGCCGGTGCGACGATCCGGGAGGTGATCGAACGTCTGGTGGGGGCGGGGCTCGGCTCCATCCCCGGGGGCGGCGCCGAGATCCTCACGGACCGGGTGCGGCGGCGGATCTCCCCCGGGAAGGCCGACAGCCGCGAGTGGCTCGAGGTCATGGAGACGGCTCACACGCTTGGGTTGAAGACCTCGGCCACCATGATGTTCGGCCATGTCGAATCCCTCGATGACCGGCTTGCCCATTTGATCCGCCTTCGGCGCCTGCAGGACCGGACGGGCGGGTTTACGGCCTTCATCCCGTGGCCTTATCAGCCCGGGGCGGCCACCCTGCCGGCCGAGACCCGCGGCGGCGTGAGCTACCTGCGCCTGCTCGCCCTTTCCCGCATCGTGCTCGACAACTTCCCGCACGTGCAGGCCTCCTGGGTTACCCAGGGCGCCCACGTGGGGCAGGCGGCGCTGCACTTCGGGGCGGACGACCTCGGTTCGACCATGATCGAGGAGAACGTGGTGGCTGCCGCCGGTGTACGCAACCGCATGGGGGAGGCCGACATGGTCCGCCTGATCGAGGAGGCCGGCTTCGCGGCTCGGCAGCGGGGACCGGTTTACGGACAGGTCGTGCGCCCATGAAGGCGGGTTGGCATCGGGCCGGCTGGGTCATGGTGGACCCGGCAACCGTCCTGCCGAACGCCGGGGTCCTGGTCGCGGACGGGCGCATCCAGGCGGTGGAGCGCTGCCGGCCGGGTGCGGCGGCGGTGGATCACGGGCCGGGTGTGATCATGCCGGGGCTCGTGAACGCGCACACCCATCTCGGCCTTTCCGCCCTCAAGGGGCGTGTCCCGTCGACCGGAGGGTTTCAGCACTGGGTGGAGGCCCTCATGGCCCTGAGGGCATCCCTGCCGGAGGAGGCGCTCGGCGCTGCGGCATGCAGCGCGGCGGCAGACATGCACGCGGACGGTGCGGCGCTTGTGGCCGAGGTGGGCGCGCTTGCGCCCGGGGCCGAGGCTATCCGCCGGGCGGGTTTGCGCGGCCTGCTCTTTTTGGAGGGCCTGGGCGCGGGGAGCGCGGTCGAGCCGCTGCCCGAGGATGAACGGGGCCTCTTTTACAGCTGGGCCGGGCACGCGCCCCACACGACGAGCCCTGAGAAGCTTCGCGCCCTCAAATGCGCCGCCGCGTCCCGGGGCCGGCCTTTCGGACTGCATCTGGCCGAATCGGAGGAAGAGACGGCCTTTCTCGCGTCCGGGCGGGGGCCGTGGGCGGATTTGATGGCGCGCCGCGGCCACGATCTCGCGGCCTGGGGCCCATGGGGGGAGAGGCCTGTCGCACGGGCGCTCCGCCTCGGGCTTCTCGACGTCGGCACACTGGCGGTCCATCTGCTGACGGCAAGCCGGGAAGAGATCCAGACCCTGGCGGGGACTGGGTGCCGTGTCTGCCTCTGCCCGCGCTCCAACAGCGTTCTCCATGGAAGGCTCCCCGATGTCGAGGCCATGCTGGAGAGCGGAATCCGCCCGGCGCTCGGGACCGACTCGCTCGCGAGCACCCCGACGCTCGATCTGTTCGACGAGATGCGCTTCATGGTCCACTCTTTTCCGGAGATCGACCCCCGGGAGATCGTCGCCATGGCGACCCTGAACGGGGCCGAGGCCCTGGGGGTGGGCGGCCTCGGCCATTGCCGCCCGGGGGCGCTCGGCCGGCTGCTTTACGTCGAACTGGAGGCGCGTACCCCCCGGGAGGTCCTGGAGCGCCTCGCTGCCGGCAGGGGGAGGGGTGTGTCCTGGTGCCTCGAGAAGACCGACATCAGGATGGACCGCGGCGAGGAAGGCGGCGGCCTCTGAAACGCGAGCCGGCACCCCCCGGATGTCCTGGTCATCGTCAGAGGGCGGCAGACGGGCGGCAGGTGCCTCGGCAGGGCCGATAGCCGGGCTGGGCAACGCCGGGGCAGATGACGGAGCTCGTTCCGGTCAACGAGGGAGAGCGGAAGGGGCGCTTCCCGGCGCCTGGAGGCGACTGGAGCCGTACTGGATCCCCCCGGGGAAGGACGGTGGCGCACTGCGCGCGGGCCCGCCCGTCCCGGTCGTCATCGGGGAACCGTTTGCGCGGTTAGGAGGAGGACCGTCGTGTTTGAAACCTTGCAGAAGGCGATAGAGGCGTTCGAGGCGCAGGGCGAACTCGTCCGCGTCAAGGAGCCCCTGAGCCCGCACCTCGAGATCAGCGAGGTCACCGACCGGGTGGTGAAAAAGAGAGGCCCGGCGCTTCTCTTCGAGCGCCCGGCCGGACACGGGTACCCGGTGCTCACGAATCTGTTCGGTTCCTTAAAGCGGGTGCAGGCGATCTTCGACATCCGCTCGCTCGACGACCTCGGGCGGCGCTTTGAGACGCTTCTGAACGTGCGTCCGCCCACCGGCTGGATCGACAAGCTCAAACTGCTGCCGAGGATGAAGGAACTAGGGGATATTTTCCCGAAAACCGTCAAGGACGCCCCCTGCCAGGAAGTGGTGGAGACCGAAAAATGCGATCTCGGGGCGCTGCCGGTCCTGACCTGCTGGCCCGAAGACGGCGGCCCGTTCATCACGCTGCCCGTAGTGGTCACGCGCGATCCGGCCAGCGGCCGGCGGAACGTAGGGATGTACCGCATGCAGGTCTTCGACGCGAAGAGCACCGGAATGCACTGGCATCTGCACAAGGGCGGCGCGGCGCACTACCTTCAGGCGGCGCGGGGGTCGGCTCCCATGCCGGTCGCAGTGGCCCTCGGGCCCGATCCCATCACGACCTATTCCGCCACCGCCCCTCTGCCGGACGGGATCGACGAGTTCATGCTGGCCGGTTTTCTACGCCGCAAACCGGTGAAACTCGTGCGGTGCGTGACCTGCGACCTGGAGGTCCCGGCCGAGAGTCAGTTCGTGATCGAGGGGTTTGTCCGCCCGGGCGAGACACGCCGAGAAGGCCCCTTTGGGGATCACACCGGCTTCTACTCCCCGGCCGATGACTACCCCGTCTTTCACGTCACGGCGATCACCCGGCGCTCCAACCCCATCTATACGGCCACCGTCGTGGGCCGCCCGCCCATGGAAGATGGCCTCCTCGGCAAGGTGACCGAGCGGCTTTTCCTGCCGTTGATCCGGCAGCAGATGCCCGAGATCGTCGACATGAACCTGCCCGTCGAGGGGGTGTTCCACAATCTCTGCTTCGTCGCCATCGACAAACGCTATCCGGGGCACGCCCAGAAGGTCATGCACGCCCTCTGGGGCCTCGGGCAGATGATGTTCACCAAGATGATCTTCGTTTTCGACGCGGAGGTCGATGTGCAGAACGTCGGCGAGGTCCTCTTCCGCCTCGGGGGGAATGTGGATCCGGGGCGGGACCTCACGGTCGTTCGCGGGCCCGTCGACGCCCTCGACCACGCCGCGCCGCTCCCGAACCTCGGCACTAAGATGGGGGTCGACTGCACCCGGAAGTGGTCCGGGGAAGGCTACGAGCGTGAATGGCCGGAGTTGATCCGGATGTCCGACAGCGTCCGGACGAAGATCGACCAACTCTGGAACCGGTTGAAGCTATGAAGATCAGAGACCTCCTGAGCCTCGTCAAGATCGAGCACACCCTCTTCGCGCTGCCCCTGGCGCTGATCGGCACCCTGATGGCGGCCCGCGGCCTGCCCCCGTTCGGGGTCTTCTTCTGGGTCGCCCTGGCCTTTACGGCCGCGCGGACCGTAGCGATGGCCTTCAACCGGATCGTCGACCGGCGCCTGGACGCCCGGAACCCGCGGACCGCGGACCGGGACATCCCGGTCGGAAAGATCTCGCTTCAAAGGGCGGCGGCTCTGACCATCGTTGCGGCGGCGGTCTTCTTCCTGTCGGCCTGGGCCTTGAATCCGCTTTGCCTTGCGCTCTCGCCGTTCGCGCTCGGGCTGCTCGCCGGCTACTCCTATACCAAGCGGTTCACCGTTCTGTCCCATTATATCCTCGGGCTCTGCCTGGGGCTCGCCCCTGTCGCCGGGTGGATCGCGGTCACGGGGAGTTTCGGCTGGGCGCCCGCGGTCCTGGGGGCCGGCGTGGTGTTCTGGGTGGGGGGTTTCGATATCCTTTACGCCTGCCAGGATGTGGCCTTCGACCGCCGGACGGGCCTTTTTTCGATCCCGGCGCGGTTCGGCGAGGCCCGGGCGATGCAGATCGCACGCCTGAGCCATGCGGCCGCCTATCTTTTCTTCGTGCTGAGCGGGCTTGTGGCCTCCCTCGGGTGGTGCTTTTTCGCCCTCAGCCTGGTCACGGCCGCCCTTCTCTACTGGGAGCACCGGCTGGTTGCGCCCGACAACCTGACCCGGCTCGAACTCGCGTTCTTCCGGGTGAATTCCATGGTGAGCCTGAGCCTTCTTCTGGCGGTGATCGGCGGTCTGTGGTGTTGACCAGCATCGGGCGATCCCCATCAGTCGTGATTTTTGAGGCGTAAGAGTTTCTGTTGCTCTGGAGCGGAATAACCCGCGAAGCGGGCTTCAGGGCATCAACCAGGAGGGAATCATGCGGATGTATCAGAGTGAGCTACGATGGCAGCCGGTCGTCCTGCTGCTGGTCCTGTCCCTCGTCTGGGGTGCCAACATGGCCTTCATCAAGATCGCCGCCCTGGAGATGCCGACCCTCCTGCAGGCGGCCATCCGCTCGCTCGTGGCGGCCGCCTGCCTCTTCGTCTGGATGAAGGCCAAGCGGATGGCGGTCTTTCCCTCCCGCGCCGTCTTCCTGCACGGGCTGGTGCTCGGCCTCCTCTTCGGCGGGGAATTCGGGTTCATCTACTCGGCGCTCGATTATACTCTCGCTTCCCGTGTCTACGTGCTGCTCTATACGGCCCCGTTTTTCGCGTCCCTCCAGGCTCATTTTTTCCTGGAGGGGGACCGCCTGAACATCTGGCGGATCGCCGGGCTGACCCTGGCCTTCGTCGGGGTGGCTTCCTTGTTCATGGAGGACCTGGGGGCCTTCACGCTTCTGGCCTTGCGAGGAGACCTCTTTGCCCTCGGCGCCGCCTTTCTGTGGGCCTCCACGACCGTTTACCTCAAACGTTTCCTGGCCCACCAGACCGCACCCCTGCAGACCCTTTTCTATCAGCTGTTCTTCTCCATCCCGCTCCTCTTCATCATGAGCGCGGTCTTCGAGGAGCCCGTCCTGACCGCGCTGTCGTTCAATACCTGGTTTTCGCTCTTCTTTCAGAGCATCATCGTGGCCTTTCTGAGCTATCTCGTCTGGTTCGAGCTGATCCACCGCTACCCGGTCAGCCTCCTGCATGCCTTTTCGTTTTTTACGCCGGTCTTCGGGGTGTTCCTGAGCGGGACCCTGATGCTGGGGGAGTCGGTCGGGCTGAGCGTCATTGTGGCCCTGTGCCTGGTGAGCGTCGGGATGATCCTCGTCAACCGGCGCGGGTAGATTGGCCTCCAAAGTCTGAGGCCCAAACCATCTGCAGGCGGGGCGCGCAACGCCGCCGCTCGAAAAGGGGTACACACATGAGTGATGCGGTTTACCGGAAGCTGGCGGCGATCCTCGACACCTTGCCGAACGGGTTCCCTTCCACGGAGAGCGGGGTTGAGCTTAAAATCCTCGAGAAGATCTTCCGGCCGGAGGATGCCGCCTTTTTCGGGCATCTGAGGCTCAGCTTCGAGACGCCCGGACAGATCGCGCAGCGGGCGGGGAGACCGCTCGAGGAGGTGGAGGCCCAACTGAAGGAGATGTGGCGGCGCGGCCAGATCTTCGGCGTGGCCTTTAAGGGGCTGAAGCTCTACAAGATGGTCCCTTGGGCCTTCGGGATCTATGAACTGCAGCTTCCGCACATGGACCGGGAACTGGCCGAGCTGAACGAGGTCTATATGCCGGTCTATGGCCGGCAGTTCTTGAGCGGGGGGCCGCCGTTGATGCAGGTGATTCCCATCGAAAGGGATATCCCGGCGGAGCAGCAGGCCTTGACCTACGAGAAGGTGTCTTCCATCATCGAGAAGGGACAGTCGTTTCTGTTGAACGAGTGCATCTGCAAAAAGGAGCAGGGCCTCCTGGGCCGTCGCTGCGCGAAGCCGCTCGAGGTCTGCCTGGCCATAGCGCCGGTGCCGGGCGTGTTCGATGGCTCGAAGATCGGAAAGATCCTCACCCGGGAGGAGGCGTACGGGGTTCTCGAACAGGCCGAGCAGGCGGGGCTCGTCCACCTCACCTGGAACATCGAAGACGGCCACTTCTTCATCTGCAACTGCTGCGGCTGCTGCTGCGGGATCCTGCGGGGGATCAACGACCTCGGGATCCCGGCGGGGCTGGTGGTCAATTCGTCTTATTTCGCGTCCATCGATCCGGATGCATGCGTGGGCTGCGGGATCTGTAAAGAGGAGCGCTGCCAGGTCGGGGCGATCGAAGAGGACGAGGGCGGGTACCGGGTCGTCAAAGAGCGCTGCATCGGCTGCGGGTTGTGCGTCGGCACCTGCCCGGCCGGGGCGGTGCAACTCGTCCGGAAGGCGCCGGAAGAGGTGGTGCGGCCGCCCAAAGACGAGCACGCCTGGTTCGAGGAGCGGGGGCGCCGCCGAGGCGTGGATTACAGCGCCTACCGCTAGCCCGAGGCACTATCGCCCTCTCCGCTACTTGCTGCCCGAAAAGAGCACCATCCACACGCCGAGGACGATGAAGAACAAGCCGGCGCCGAGCTTGATGCAATGGGGAGGCACGATACGGCTGATGAACGACCCGAAGAGGACGGCGAGGAGCGAGGTCGTGATGAGCGCGCCGGCCGAGCCGAGAAAGACCGCCGTGCGGGACTTGGTTTCAACGGCGAAGGCGAAGGTCGCCAGCTGGGTCTTGTCGCCGAGTTCGGCCAGGAAGACCAGGGCGAAGGTGGTGAGCAGCACTTTGAAATCCATGGTGTTTCTCCCTGATGGTCGGGGTGGGTGATGCGCCAGTCTCCGATTCGGAAAGAGGAATGTTTCTTCGCACGCCTCGCGTGTTCAGCACAGCCGCTTCGGGGCGGGTCCCGCTTTCTTCACACCCTTCGAGTGCTCAGTCCCAGCGCTTCGCAGCGGCTTCTGGTCCTTTCACGGGCTTTGGGTGCTCAGGCCCACCGCTTCGGGGCGGGTCCTGGTGTTTTCACACGCTTCGCGTGCTCGATTCCACCGTTTTGCGGCCGGAATGAACGTGGCCAATATCGAGTAAATCAAGCCTTTGTGCGGATGCGACCTCGTGATCGCCGCACAGGCAAATACGCAGGTTGACGCCGACATGGGCAAAAAAACCCTTTTGGATGGAGACCGGCTCTTGTTGGACGTAGAAGGATGTTTGCAACGCGGTCGCCCACTCAGCGACCCTGATAAGAACCAAACTCTATACCACCATTGGCCGGAATCTTCAAATGGAATGGATCGTTGATCCGAACCCCCGGCCGGTCTGAAGGTTGATCATGCCCATGAGAAAAGACATGACGGAGATACGGAGCGACCCGGCCCCCTACTGCCATGACCACGTCTACTTGAACGGCGCCGAGGCGGCCAACGAGCGCCGCACGTGGATCGTGATCGCGCTCACGGCGGTGACGATGGTGGTCGAGATCGTATCTGGATGGATCTTCGGCTCCATGGCGCTTCTGGCCGACGGGTGGCACATGGCGAGCCACACGGCCGCCCTCGGCATCACCGCGCTCGCCTACGGGTTTTCACGGCGCCACGCCGATGACCCGCGCTTTTCCTTCGGCACCGGCAAGGTCGGTGATCTGGCGGGCTTCGCGAGCGCCAATCTCCTCGCCTTCATCGCCGTCCTGATGGGCTATGAATCGGTCGAACGCTTCCTGGCCCCCGTGCCGATCGACTTCGACGAGGCCATCGGCGTCGCGGTCCTGGGCCTTGGGGTGAACGTTCTGAGCGCCTTCATCCTGAAGGAGCGCCATGAGGGCCGACACGGGCACCGTTCCGAAGAGGGGCCGGGGCATCCCCATCACGGCGACCATCACACGGATCTCAATCTCAAGGCGGCCTACCTGCACGTGCTGGCCGATGCGTTGATTTCCGTGCTGGCCATCGCCGCTCTCACGGCCGGTCGCTTCCTCGGCTGGGTGTGGCTCGATCCGATGACGGGTGTCGTCGGCGCGGCCGTCATCCTGCGCTGGTCGTGGAAGCTCATGCGTCAGAGCGGCCGGGTGCTGCTGGACATGGTTCCCGGGATCGGGCTCCAGGCGCGCATTCGGGAGGCTGTGGAGGCGGGCGGGGCGGACCGCGTCGTGGACCTCCACCTGTGGCGCATCGGGATGGGAAAATTCGCCGCCATCCTGTCCGTCCTGACACAGGATCTCCGTTCACCCGATGACTACAAGGCGTTGCTGTGCCGTTTCGAGGAGGTGTGCCACGTGACCGTCGAGGTCAATCGAGCTGCGCCCGCCGCAGAAGCGATCAGAGAGGACAGGCCATGATCGGCCGGCCATCAGCGGGCAGCAGCCCGGCGGCCCGGGCTCGCTCGAAGAGCGTCTCGACCGCCGCGAGCCCCGCCGTCCCGAGGTCGAGCGTGTAGTCGTTCACATAGAGGTCGATGTGCCGGCGCATCACCTCGGGGTCCATCTCCTGGGCGTGTCGCCGGATGTAATCTGAGATCGCATCGCCACCGGCTCTAGCAGCGAGAAGCGAGGCGCGGATCGCCTGGTCCGCCAGGCGGGCCGCATCGGGCCCCAGGTCGCGGCGGGCGGCGATCCCGCCGAGGGGGATCGGGCATCCCGTCGTTTCCTCCCACCAGGCGCCGAGGTCCAGGACCGCCTCGAGGCCATGCGCGGGGTAGGTGAAGCGGCTTTCATGAATGATCAGTCCGAACTCGCACTCCCCGCGCTCAACGCTCGGCATGATCTCCGAGTAGACCATCTGCCGGAAGACTGGTTCGCGGCCGAGATAAAGACTCAGCAAGAGCCCGGCGGTCGTGCGTTTTCCCGGGCAGGCCACACTGGCGCTCTCGAGCCGGTTCGGCGGCGTGCCGGGGCGGGCGATCAGCAGGGGACCGCAGCCTTTTCCGAGGGCCGCACCGGTGTGCAGGAGGCCGTACCCCTCCAGCACGTGCCCGAGTGCGAAGAAGCTCAACTTGGTCACGGGCAGGCGTCCCTTCTCCGCCCAGACGTTCAGCGTCTCGACGTCCGCGAGAACCGGTTGGAAGCGGAGAGGCGTGTCGATGCGCCCCTCGGCGAGGGCGGCCATGATGAACGTGTCGTTCGGGCAGGGGGAGTATCCGATCTCGAGCGTTTTCATGCTTGCTCCTTCAGATACTGCAGGACGGCTGCCTGGGCGAGCCGCTGCGCGGGCACCAGGTCCCAGTTGTGTTTGTCACGGTCGCCGGCTTGGTTGCTGATGGCCCGGATCTCCGCCGCCCGGCAGCCGAGGGTGCGGGCGGCGGCGGCAAGAGCATAGCCTTCCATGTTTTCGGCGACGGCCCGGAAGGCCGCGGCGCGTATCCCCGCCTGCTGGAGATCCGCCGACGGACTGAGGACGGTCAGGAAGGGGCCGAATGTCGCCTTGGCCATCCGCTCGGCCGCGTCCCGGATGGCTGCGGTCAGGCGGGCGTCGAAGCGGGCGGACTGCTCGAGGCCGGGGAGGCCGAGCGCACGGGCATCCGCGGTCCCGGGCCCTGTCGGAAGGCCCAGCTCCGAAAGCCATTCGGCCTCGGCCACGGCCAGGTCCCCGGTGATGAGGCCGGAGCCCGGAAGGGCCCCTGCCGAGCCAACCATGATCACCTCGGCCCCCTTCAACTCACGGTGAAGAAGCCCCAACCCCAGGGACGCCGCGGCGACGCCGATCCCAAGGGCTGCAAGTCCAACGGGGCGTTCGCCGATCCGGCCCCTATGGACCGGCAAAGGGAGGTCGTGCTCTTCGGGCGCCGCGTGCAGCGCCTGCTTGAGCAGATCCAGTTCGTCTTGCATTGCGGCCAGGATCCAGATCGTGGTCATGACGCTTACCGCCTTTTCGAATGAATTTCCCTCCGGTCGGCCGACAGCCCCCCAAGATCCGTCAAGACATGCCTTTCAGCGTCCTTCCTCACTGCGCGGGCAGCATCGCAAAGCCTCCCTTCCGCGTGCGCCGAAGAGGGAGAAGCCGGTTGAGGGGTTTATTCTACCAGCAAGGGCCCGAGGGCACAATGCAGAGATGTTTTCGGTCAAGGGGATGTCCCCGCTGCAGCGGTCCACGGTCTTCCTGGACCCTCGAAGGCTTGTGATTCAGGTGCTAGGAAACTGCCTCGGCTCAAGCGCATGCTGATTCGTGTCCACCCGGACATGCTTTCCTGATGGAACCCGGTACCCAATCCGGGAATGAGGGTCTTTCTATACACGCTTCGCGTGCTCGGGGCCGCCGCTTCGCGGCAGGTCCCGGTTTGGCCGATAGGCAGGAAATCAATCGTTTGCGCGGAGGCGACCCGGAGGCCGCCGCACAAGCAAATGGGCAGACTGACGCCGCGATCGGCCCAAAAGACCGCTTTCGGAAGGAATCTGATTCAGCACATGGAGGAGATGCGTGTGAGATGATGCCCGAGGAAGGTGATTGCCTTGAAGGCGCATCATGGTGTAAAAGGGAAGGACCCACCTGCAGCTCAAGCGCCTTTGCTTTTGGTCTTCAACGTCCATGTATGAACGGGAACGGACGGCTCGCCAAGTTCCCCTGATGTTAGGAGAGAATCACATGGCTGAGAGCTCCACCCATGAGCAGTTGGTAGAACGGGTCAAGACACTGGAAATGGAGGCCGCAAGGCGTTCGGAGGCGGAAAACGCGCTTCGCGACAGCGAACAGCTTCTCTCCCAGATCATCCAAGGCAGTCCCATCCCCACCTTCGTGATCGACAAGAACCATTGCGTCACGCACTACAACCGTGCCTGCGAGAATCTAACCGGGGTGAATGCGGAGGATATCCTCGGGACGCGCCGTCAGTGGTCGGCCTTCTACTCCGAGGAGCGGCCGGTGCTCGCCGACTTCATCGTCGATCAGGCGCCCGGAGAGGAGATCGTCCGCCTTTACGGGAAGCGGTGCCGTCGTTCGAACGTCATCGAGGGGGCGTACGAAGCGGAGGGGTTTTTCCAGGCCCTCGGGCAAAAGGGCCGCTGGCTCTTTTTTACAGCGGCGCCCCTGTATGGCCAGCACCGCGAGGTGATCGGAGCGGTGGAGACCCTGCAGGATATGACCGACCGGAAGCGGGCGGAGGAGGTGGTCCGCAATTCGGAGCGGCGCTACCGGACGCTGCTGGATTTTGTGCCCTACCCCATGGTGGCCTTTTCGCTCGAAGGCAAGGTCACCTATGCCAATGCCGCGTTTACCGAGACCTTCGGCTGGACCTTTCAGGAATTGAAGGGCCAGCGCATCCCCTACGTCCCGGAGGGGCTCGAAAAGGAGACCAGCGAAAAACTCCAGGAACTGATCCGGACGCGTCTGGTACTCCGCCACGAAACCAAGCGCCGAACGCGGGACGGGCGTACGCTCGATGTCGTCATGCGCGGGGTCGTTTTTCTGGATGACGAGGGCGAGCCGGCCGGGGAACTGGTGATCCTCAGGGATATCACGAACGAGAAGCGGCTCGCGCGCAACAACGAGATTCTGCACCGCATCAGCGTAGCCCTGCCGGAGTACCCGGATCTCGAGGAACTACTGGACTATATCAGCGAGGAGGTGCGGCACCTTCTGGGAAGCGAAGGTGCGCTTATCATCCTGCACGACGAGGAGAAAAAGGAGCTTTACGCCCTCGGCGGGGCCTACGACGACACCGCCACAGAGCGCCGCGTGAAGGAGATCCGCTGGGGGATGGACCAGCTCGTGGCGGGAAAGGTCATCCAGACCGGGGAGCCCATGATCGTCACCGACACCTCGGTCGACCCCTCACTGCATCGGGAGCGGGACAAGAAGCTCGGATACCACACCCGCAACCTGGTGCTGGTGCCCCTCCGAAGCTTCGACCGCATCATCGGGTCGCTTTGCGCCATCAACAAGTTCGAGGGGAATTTCGATGAGACGGACGAAGCCCTCCTCAGCATGATCGCGGGCACGGTCGTCCTCTCGATCGAAAACGCGCGGTTTTCCGAGGAGCTGAAGCGTGCGTACCGGGAGGTCAGCAGCCTCAACCGCGCGAAGGACAAGGTCATCAACCATCTGAGCCATGAACTCAAGACGCCGATCTCCGTTCTTTCAGGTTCTCTGAACGTCCTCGAGAGGAGGCTTGAGGAGCTGCCGGAGCAGAATTGGAAAACGACGATGGCGCGTGCGCGAAGGAACCTCGACCGGATCACCGAGATCGAGGACGAGGTCGACGACATCATGCAGGGGCGGACGCACGAGATCTACGCCATGATGAATCTGCTGGTGGAGCAGTGCACGGACGAACTGGAGACCCTCCTGGCGGAGATGGTCGGTGAGGCGTCGGGCATCGCCCTGGTGCGGCGGCGAATCGAGGAGCTCTTCTCGCCCCGGGAGATGGTGGCCCGCAAGGTTCTGCTGCACGACTTCGTGAGTGAGCGGCTGCCCGTGCTGCAGGCCGAATTCCCCACCAGGGAGGTGGAACTATTCCTGGAGGTGGAGCCTGTCCCCCCGATTCTGATCCCGGTCGAGGCCATCCAGAAGATCTTCGACGGTTTGGTGAAGAACGCCGTCGAGAACACCCCCAACGAGGGGAAGATCGAGATTGCAGTCAAGAAAGAGGGCACCGGGGCCCTCCTGCGGGTCAGGGACTACGGGGTCGGGATTACCCCCGACCACCAGCGGCGGATCTTCGAGGGGTTTTTCACCACCCGCGATACCATGGCCTACTCGTCCAAGCGGCCCTTCGACTTCAATGCGGGCGGCAAGGGCGCAGACCTTCTCCGCATGAAGATCTTCTCCGAACGCTACCACTTCCGGATCGAAATGGAATCGACACGGTGCCGTTTCATCCCCAAGGAGGACGACATCTGCCCCAGCCGCATCAGCGACTGCGCCTGCTGCGACTCCCCGGAAGACTGCTTCAACTCGGGAGGGACCGTTTTTATCCTGCACTTTCCCCCCGCACCCTGACATCCGAGCACCCGGGTCGAAGGGCCCGGGCGCAGCTTTTTTGTCTCCCGCTCGAATGCTCGACGCCCCCTATCTATCGCACCCCCTTCAAAAAGCCCTTTGTCAAAGCCCCCGGTTCCCCAATCGTACAGTCCGCATGGGCATCGGAAAGGACCGGCCTTCGAGCGATCACGAAACATCAGCTGACGATGATATCGAGCGGCCTGCCGGCCGCTTCTTTTTCCAGCAACTGCTCAACGGTCAGATCCTCCACCCTGTGGGCATCCCGCACGGAGAAATAGACGTCGCTCGATGCGTTGTAGCTCAAGGAGGGGTCGGCTGCGTCGAGGACGTCGGTCCATGCCGCCCCGAAACGGCCTCGAAAGGCTGTTTCCCAGGCCTCATCCGCAACATCCTCCAGAAAAGCCGGCCAGATCCTGTCCAGGTTGCCGACCGCAACCACCCGCCGCGGGATGATTCACCCGGTTTCGTAGAAGTAGACCGGCAGAGCCGCCGGTGTGCCGCCCCCGGTGTGCGCAGCGAGGCCGGCGGCGACCTCTTCCCCTAGCGCTCCAAAAACGACAAAAGATCGCCGCGCGGCAAGATCGAGTATCCTTGGCAGACGGCCGCAGCCGATAGCGACCAAAACCGCTTCTTCTCCCATTTGAATTCCTCGCCCGCGTATTATTTTCTGCCGGGCGCCCCTTCCAGGCCCGTCAGCAGCAGCTCGTTTTCGCCCGGAATGACCATTTCGAAGAGGGAGTCCACCGTGGTGTAGTCATAATAGCCGAGGCGCGCCAGGGGGCGGATTTTGAGGACGTCGAGTTTCCCGTCCGGGGTGATCGCGTCGTCCCGGATATGCACCAGCACCACCCTGCCGATCACGACGTCGACGGTGCCGATCGGTCCGCTGCCGGGCAGTCTCAGGGTTTGGTGGTACACGCATTCGAACTGGATGGGGGATTCCGCCACCCGGAAGGGCTTCACCTTCAGGGACGGCGCCTTGGTGAGCCCGGCCAGATCGAATTCGTCCACGTCGGGGGGAACCTCCGCCGCAGACCGGTTGACGGCCTCGCGCAGATCGTAGGTGGCCATGTTGTATACGAATTCTCCGGTCTCCTCGATGTTCACGACCGTGTCTTTCCGCTTCCCGTGCGTGTTCTGGTTGGCGGCGATCATGACGTACGGCGGGTCGAACGTGAGGTTCTGGAATTGGCTGTAGGGGGCGAGGTTGTCCGTACGTTTCTTGCTGCGGGTCGATATCCACCCGATAGGCCGGGGCACGACGCAGGATTTGAACGGGTTGAAGGCCAGGCCGTGGTCGCCTTTTTGCGGATCGTAGTACATGGCTCCCTCCCGGAGTAGTTATCTCGATCGGTGATGGTCCGTGTCAAGTGGACATCGGCGATCAACAAGAGCGTCTCGTCAACGGGCGGCGATTTCCTCTGAGCCGGCACGTCGTCCCGTGATTCTCTCTATTAGGTTCCCCTCTGTCAAGTTGACAAAGAGGCGTTGCTTCGGACGGATACCGGCATGCCCTTGTTTTATTGACAGGGTTTGTGCTACAAGAACTCCATGGTTTCAGCCATTCGGAGCTGATCGTCCGGAAAAGCCGGACTTCCAAAGGGCAGGAGGAAATGATTCCCGCGGTGGAAGCCGGCGCCAAAACAATTCTGTAAAACGGTTTTCTCCGAATGTTCGTCAGACCTTGTATGGGATGATCGAATCATGGTCTCTTTGTGCCGGGATCCTGCGAGAGGGTTTTATCGAAGGGGCGGCGGGAAAAACATGCATGCAATGATCTGGAAGTTCCTGGCTGCAGCGGCGCTCGCAGTGTGCATTTCCCTGCATCCATCGGGGGGAGGCGCCGAACCGAAGATGGCGCCTCTGTCTGAGGTTGCCGAAAGGTATGAAAGCGGGAGGCTTTACCGGTGTGGAAAACTGAATGTCCTCGATCTGCACGGGTCCTACAGGCAGATGGGGCGGCAGTACGGGCATCTCCTGCAGGATGAATTGCGGCGTTTGTATGCGGAGGCCATCGAAGGGTATTTCATCGGCGAAAAAGGGCTTGCACCGGAGGCGATGAGGCAGGCGGCCCAATCGCTCTATGCATTCTATCCCCACCGTTTCAAGACCTTTTTCGAGGGCATGGCGGAGACGTCCGGGCTGGCCCTCGAAAAGCACATCCTGCTCAACGCCATCGAGCTGTACGGTCTGCTTCCCGGCTGCTCGGGCATCGCCGCGTGGAAGGATTATACGGCGGGCGGTCCTCTCGTCTTCGGCCGCAATTACGACTGGTTCGGAAGTTACCGCTCCTTTGCGCGCTTCCTCACGGTTACGGTTTTCAATGGAGGGGATGGCATTCCTGCGGCCATCGCCACCTTTGCCGGCGTAATCTACGCCACCACCGGCATGAATGCGCAGGGGCTTTTTCTGGAACTCAACAACGGGTTCCCGTCCGGAGGGTCCCTTGCCTACTCGAACCGGGTGCCGGCCGTTGTCCATCTGCTGGCGTTCCTTCGGGACTGTTCGAATATGGCGCACCTCGACGCCGCCCTGAACTCGACCCGCTCGAACTTTACGTTCATCATCAATGTTGCCGACCGGGAGGCGGCTTTTGCCTATGAATGGCTTCCCTTCGATATCCGGAGGCGGACCGGCAAGGCCGACGGTCTGCTGGTGGCGACGAATCACTTCGTGGATCCGGGATGGGGCATCGAACTGCAGGATACCGGCGGGTTCAAAACCAGGGAGCGCAGGGACAATCTCCTGTCTCTTGCCGAGGGCCGTAAAGGTCGTATAACGGTCGAGGCGATGATGGAGATCCTGGACACGGACATCGACCGGGGCGGTGCTGCCTGGCCGGCGGGGGATGCGATCCAGACGGTTTACCAGATCATCGCCGTTCCTGCTGAACGCAAGTTTTGGGTCAAGGTGCCGGGCTTCCAGGAATGGACCGCTGTGGACCTGGACCGGCTGTTTTCAGAGGCTGATTCTCGATGACCAACCGGACCGCCTGTTCGATACCCTGCAATCTGTGTGGCTCTGAATCCGTTGAGGAGATCTCTCTTCGGGATCGGGAAGGGCGGTACCTGAGGACGGTTATTTGCACGGAGTGCGGCCTGATCTGGAGCGATCCGCGGCCGTCCGACGAGCGGATCGAGCACTTCTACGCGAAGCGGTATCGAAAAGAATACAAGCGCATCACCAGCCCCAAGAAAAAACATGTCTACCGGCATGCTAAAAACGCGCTGAAACGATACGGGTTCTTCAGGGATGTTCTGAAGGAAGGCGATCGGTTGCTGGATATCGGCGCGGGCAATGGGGTGTTCGTTTACTGCTTGCGGCGCCTTGGCGCCGAGGCCTCCGGGATCGAGCCCGATGAAAGTCATTCACGCTATGCACGCGAGGAGCTGCACGTCCCGGTGGAAACCGGTTTTTCACGGGAAATCGACCGGTTTGGCGCCTTCGATATCATTACCTTGAACCATGTCCTCGAGCATATGATCGATCCTCTTGCCGAATTGAGGCATATCCGGGCCCTCTTGAAGAGCGGTGGATTTCTGGTGGTCGACGTGCCCAACGCGGAGGATCTGAGACAGGATCCAAAAAACCGATACCACAAGGCCCATCTCTACGCCTTCAATCCCGGAAGCCTTTCCGCTCTGGGTGAAAAGGCTGGATTCCGCGTCTTCAGAAGGGAGACGGAACGGCACAACGGCAATATATCGATCCTGTTCAGAAAATCGGCCGAACCGCCCGCCGCGCCCAGCGATTTGAGCGGCAATTGCGCCAGGATCCTTGGGGTCATCGGCGCTTATACCCGCCTCCGGCATTTTGCCAGCGCGATCCCCTATAAAAAGCTCTTGGAGAATGCCGCCACGGCGCTCGAAGAGCAGGCGGCCGTCAGGCGATTCAACTGTGACCGGGATATCATCGACGCCGTTCTTCTGTCACACCGGTCGAAAGGCTGAGGCGGGCCGTCCCCCGTCGGCGACTTGGAAACCTGGATTGCGCAGAGGCCTGGAGACCCCGCCTTTTCCCGAAAGAGGCCGGGTGTGCGCACCCGGTGGCCATCGCCCGCACGTCAGGTGCGGGCATCCGGCGCCTCTCCGTCTGCGTGGGGCCTTCCCTTCATGACCGTCGCCTCGATCTGCCGGACGAATCTTGCGCCGAGGCGGTTCAGCTTGTTTTCGATGCCGCTGAGCCTGCCGAGCAGGACGTTGTGCGCCAGGGTGGCGGGGATGGCGACGATCAGTCCGAGGGCGGTCGTGACGAGCGCTTCGGCCATCCCCGGCGCCACCGCGGCGAGGGACCTCTGGGTGAGCCCTTCGAAGCTTTGAAAGGAGTGCATGATCCCCCAGACCGTGCCGAAAAGGCCCAGGAGCGGCGCTGCGTTCGCGCAGGTGGCAAGAAAGGGCAGGGTGCTGAAAAGCCGGTCCGTCTGAGCGGCGATCTCGTCCCGGGTGGTCTGGCGGATGCTTTCCATAATGAGCGGAGCGTTGTCCACGGAGTGGTTCTGCATCGCGCTCAGGCGCTTGAATTCGCTGAAGACCTCCAGGGCGAGGAGGGTTGATGGGGAGTCCTTGTGGCGCCCGGGTTTCCTGACATGCCCGTGCACGTCCTGGATGTCGCCGGGCCAGCGCAGGTCGGCTGAGGCGGCCCTGTCGGCCCGACGGAACTGAATATACTTCGTCAGGATGATCGCCCAGCTGATCAGCGACATCGCCAGCAGGATCGCCAGATCGATCCGGATGATCAGGGTGGAGCGGCTGAGCATCAGCCAGATATCGAATTCAGCCAACGATCCTCATCCTCGTTCCCGGCAGTGCAAGACGCAGGACGCGCCGCCGTCTATTTTTCCAGGTCGCGGATCCCGCTCAGCACCGCATCGAAGAGGGCCTGCACGTCCTCTTCCTCGAGGCAGGAAAAGGCGACGCGCAGGTCGGTTTTGCCGAGCGCGATGAGCCCGACCCCGTATTGGTCTAAAAGATGCGCGCGCAGCTGTTCCGCATCGACGGTCTTCAGTTTCAGGCACATGAAGTAGCCGGAGTTGAAGGGGTAGACGTCCCAGGCATCCTGGTATTTCGGGTCTTGAAGCACGCGTTTGACCTCGCGGGCACGCCCCGCCATGATCTGGAACTTCTGCTCCTTTTCGGCCGGGTACCCGGGAGAAAGAAGCGCCTTCAGCACGATCTCCTGGCTCAGACGCGAGGCGTTCGAGATGGAGCCCCGGACATCCCCCGCCGTCTTCCGCTCCAGGGCGTCGCAGGCGCCCTTTTCGTCCTCGAGGAAGACGCCCCCATAGGTGATGAAGCCGACGCGGAGCCCCCAGACGAAGTTTTCCTTGGTGGCGCCGTCGAGTTTGACGGCCAGGAGGCGCGGATGCCGGTCCACCAGCCGGGTGAAGACCGATTCCTTCGAGGCGGTTTCATCGTAGAAAAGGCCGAAGTAGGCATCGTCCGTGACGGCGAGGACATTGGTCCCGGCCTCGGCGACGGCGGTCAGGATCTCGCCGATCCGGTCGGCCTCGGCCGCGCTCACGGTGTAGCCGGTCGGGTTGTTGGGGAAGTTCAGGATGATGATGAGCTTTTTCCGTGCGGCCGCCTCTTTCCGCACGCATTCCTCGAAGGCCCCCAGGTTGAAGGCGCCTGCCTCGTCGAAGAGCGAATAATTGACCACCTCAGCGCCCCTGCGAACGCCGAAGATCATGTTGTAGTTGCCCCACATCTTGTCCGGGAGGATCAGGACGTCGCCCGGATCGGCCCACATGTCGGCGATGACGCTGAGGCCGTGGGTGATCGCGTTCGTCACGATGGGCAGGCTGACGGTCTTGCCCTTCAGGGAGGGGTTCTTGGCGAAGAGCCCTTCCTGCCAGACCTGGCGGAGCTTGGGAATCCCGAAAGACGGGGCATAGGTGAGCGCCTGCTCGGCGGTCAGCCCGGCGATGGATGCCATGACCGAAGGCAGGTACATCGTCTCGCCCTTTTCGGTCGCCATGCCGATGGTGGCGTTGAAACGATGGGCCTTCTGCTTGGCCTCGGCGCTTTGCGCCAGAATGCCTTTCGGAAAGAACAGGTTCCGGCCGACCTGGCTCAGCATGTCGAAAACGTGGGGGTTCGCCCTGCGGAGGATCTCGTTCAGTTCCTGTGCGATCGGGTTCATGCAGTGTTCCTTTCTGGTTCGAAAAGTTAAGGATTTTGAATTACCTGTTGTCAGCGCAATGGTCAAGAAAAATTCAACGGGCGGACAATCCGGCAGGCGCTCCGCGCCTCAAAAAGGCGGACGGCGGATGGAAAGGTGCTTGACTTCAAACGTGCTGCCTATATATAAAGATGCGAAAACTCAATGTGAACCAATTTCGTACACCCGGGTTTCAGGCGGGGTGCGCCCAACGGAAAGGGGAAACGGTCATGCGGGATGTGGTCATCGTCAGTGCCTGCCGAACGGCCATCGGGGACTTTGCGGGCTCCCTGAAAAACAGCGTTGCGACGGACCTCGGTGCCCTGGTCCTCAAAGAGGCGGTGAAGCGGGCCGGGATCGCCGTCACGGATGTGGACGAGGTGATCATGGGCAACGTGCTCCCCCACGGGCTCGGCCAGAACCCCGCCCGTCAGGCGATGGTCAAGGCCGGTTTCCCCTGGGAGGTCGGTGCGATCACCGTCAACAAGGTGTGCGGCTCGGGTCTGAAGGCGGTCATGCTCGCGGCGCAGGCCATTCAGTGCGGCGATGCGGAGGTGGTGGCGGCCGGCGGGATGGAGAACATGAACCTGTGCCCCTACCTGCTCGACAAGGCGCGGACGGGCTACCGCATGAACAACGCCCAGGTGGTCGACGGGATGGTCTGCGACGGCCTCTGGGACCACGTGAACGATTTTCACATGGGGGTGAGCGCGGAGCTTGTTGCCGAGAAATACGGCGTCAGCCGCTCCGATATGGATGCCTTCGCTCTGGAATCCTATCAGAAGGCCTGGTCGGCGATCGAGGCCGGTAAATTCGTCGAAGAGATGGTACCGTTGGAAATTCCGGGCCGCAAGGGTGAGATTCTGCGGTTCGAGACCGATGAGATTCCGCTCCGCAAGCCCCGCACCAGTGCCGAGGCGCTGGCCTCCCTCCGTCCCGCTTTCAAGAAGGACGGCACCGTGACGGCCGGGAACGCTTCGAAGATCAGCGACGGGGCCTCGGCCCTGGTGGTGATGTCCCGGGAGAGGGCGCAGACATTGGGGTGCCGCCCGCTGGTGCGCGTCGGCGCGCAGGGCGCCGCGGGCATCGACATGAAATATGTTCTGGTGGCGCCGATCCTCTCCATACCCAAGGTCCTTGCCAAGGACGGCCTCAAGGTATCCGACGTCGGGCTGCACGAGATCAACGAGGCCTTCAGTTCCTCGTCGGTCGCCATCAATCGGGAGCTCGGCATCGACCCCGGCCGGGTGAATGTGCACGGAGGGGCCGTGGCCCTCGGCCACCCGATCGGGGCGAGCGGCGCACGGGTCCTGACGACCCTCATCTACGCCATGAAGGACCGCGGGGCGGAGATCGGCCAGGCCTCGCTTTGCCTGGGAGGCGGCGAGGCCGTCACGCTGGTTGTCTACAACGAGCCCTGATCCCCGGCGGTACAGGCCTTCGGCCTTTGTTCGGCGGCTGTGAGTATGGCATGGGTGAGAGGTTGCCGCATCCGCAGAGGGATGCCGGCTCGCCCCGCCGGGAAATCGTTCCGAAAAACCGCTTCTTTTGATAAGAACGCGGATCATTCCATAAAAAGAGAGAAGGAGAAGAAGACATGCGTGATGTAGTGATTGTTTCCGGCGCCAGAACGCCCGTCGGTTCATTCGGCGGGACGTTGAAGGATACCCCGGTCGTACAGATGGGCGCCCTGGTCCTGAAAGAGACCCTCAAGCGGGCCGGGCTCCGCCCTGAGGCTTCCGAGAGCGTCCTGCAGTTTGCACCGGATCCGCTCAAGGGCACGGGCAGGATCGAACTGGAGAGCAAGTCTTATGACTATGACCAGGGGCTTCAGCCCGTGGCGGTCGACGAAGTGGTCATGGGCAACGTGGTCGGCGCGGGGCAGGGTCAGAACGTAGCGCGGCAGGCGACCATCGCCGCCGGCATCTCGAAGGAGACCCCCGCCTTCACGATCAACAAGGTCTGCGCCTCGGGTATGAAGGCGCTGGCCCTGGCGGCCCAGGCGATCCGCCACGGCGAGGCGGACATCATGCTCGCCGGCGGCATGGAAAACATGAGCCTCATTCCCTACGCGATGCCTGCGGCCCGCTGGGGCGCCCGAATGAACAACACGCAGCTCGTGGACCTGATGGTCTTCGACGGGCTTTTCGAGATCTTCTACGGCTACCACATGGGCATCACCGCCGAGAACATCGGGGTGAAGTACGGCATCAGCCGCCAGGAGCAGGACGAATTGGGGGCCCTTAGCCACCAGCGGGCCCGCAAGGCCATCGTCGACGGCCTCTTCAAGGACGAGATCGTGCCCGTGCCGATCCCGCAGCGCAAGGGCGAGCCGGTCTTTTTCGATACCGACGAGCGCCCCATGGACACGAGCGTCGAGAAGATGGCCAAACTCCGCCCGGCCTTCAAAAAGGACGGGGCGGTCACGGCGGGGAACGCCTCCGGGATCAACGACGCGGCTGCGGCGATGCTGCTGATGTCGGCCGAAAAGGCCAAGGAGATGGGGTTGAAGCCCATGGCCCGGATCAAGGCCTACGCCTCGGCGGCGATCGATCCGGCTTACATGGGTCTCGGACCGATCCCCGCGGTCCGGAAGCTCCTGGCGCAGACCAAGCTCGGCATGGGTGATTTCGGCGCCATCGAATTGAACGAGGCCTTTGCGGTCCAGGCGATCGCGTGCCTGCGCGAACTTGGCTGCGACCCGGAAAAGACCAATCCGCTCGGCAGCGGCATCTCGATCGGGCACCCGATCGGCTGCAGCGGTGCGCGGATCGTCCTGACCCTGATCCACCGGATGCTTCGCGATGGATGTGACCTCGGGCTGGCCTCGCTCTGCATCGGCGGCGGTCAGGGCATGGCGATGGTGATCGAGCGGGCATAACTTGCTTTCCGGCCGGCAGATGGATCGAGACCCCGCTTGTCCGGAAACGGGTATTTTTTCTTCACACGCTTCCCTGCGCAGTCCCACCGCTTGGCGGCGGGTCCCGGTTTGCCGATATCAGTAAAATCAAGCGCTTGTGCGGAGGCGGCCTGTAGGTCGCCGCACGGGCAAGCGCGCGGATTGACGCCGGAATTGGCAAGAGAGGCCATTTCCGGATAGAAACGATTCTCATTCAAGGAGTCCATGATGGCATACGAAAACATCATCTTCGAGATTCAGGAACATATCGCTGTGATCAAATTCAATCGGCCGAAGGCTTTGAACGCGATCAACCCGGCGGTGCTGGCTGAGGTCAGCGCGGCCCTGGACGAGATCGAGGCCAACCGGGCGGTGAAGGTCCTGGTGTTCACGGGCGAAGGGGAGAAGTCTTTCATCGCCGGCGCAGACATCGCCCACATGGCGAATCTCTCGCCGCTCGAGGGCCGGAAGTTTTCGCGCGAGGGGCAGGACCTGCTGCTGCGGATCGAAAAGCTGCCCATCCCGGTCATCGCCTGCGTCAACGGGTTCGCCCTGGGCGGCGGGACCGAGTTCGCGATGGCCTGCGACTTCATCTACGCCTCGGAGAAGGCAAAGTTCGGGCAGCCGGAGAGCAATTTGGGGATCATCCCGGGCTTCGGCGGCACGCAGAGGCTCGCACGGCTCGTGGGGAAGGCCATGGCCAAGGAACTCTGCATGGCGGGCAACGTGATCGGCGCAGAGGAGGCCCGCCAGATTGGACTGGTCAACAAGGTCTTTGCGGCCGATGCGCTGTGGGAAGAGACCATGAAGACCGCGAAACTGATCGCGTCCAAGGGCAAGGTGTCCATGCGCGGGATCAAACACTGCATCGACCGCGGGCTCGATGTGGATCTGCGGACCGGCTGCTACCTCGAGTCCGACGCCTTTGCGCTCTGCATGGCGAGTCCGGATGGCAGTGAAGGCATGAAGGCGTTTCTGGAAAAACGCAAGCCCGATTTCAAAGGGGAGTTGAGCTGATTTCCACCCGCAAGGGGTCTTTTCGGCCGACTCCGGGGAGCGAACGGAGAGGCCGCCCGCAGAGGATGCCGCCCATCGGGCTTTCCGCGGGCCGACGCCCCGGCTCCCGCATCTGCCGAAAGCCCCGCTTTCGGTCTGGAAACCTTGGGTTTCGTAATCTTTTCCGGATGGAGACGAGCCAGCTATGGATTTTGCACTGACCGACGAACAGCAGATGGTCCGTGAAATGGCGCGCCGCTTCGCTGAAGCGGAGATCAAGCCGAAGGCCGCCGAACTGGATGCCACGCATGCCCACCCGGCCGCGATCGTCCGGGAGTTGGGCGAACTGAAGATGCTCGGCATCGCCGTGCCCGAGGAATACGGCGGTGGCGGAATGGATTATGTGAGCTATGTGCTGGCCTTGATCGAGGTGTCGAAGGCCTGTGCATCGACCGGCGTCATCATGTCGGTCAACAACTCGCTCTACTGCTTCCCGGTGATGGCCTACGGGACCCATGAACAGAAGAAAAAATACCTCGAACCCTGCGCCTCGGGGGAAAAGCTCGGCTGCTACGGGCTGACCGAGGCCGGGGCCGGCTCCGACCCGTCCGCGATGCTTACGACGGCCGTCAGGGACGGTGATCAATGGATCATCAACGGTGAGAAGAAGTTCATCACCAACGGGAACGTGGCCTCCTACTGCGTGCTCGCCGCCGTGACCGACAAGGGCAAGGGCTACAAGGGCATCAGCACCTTCGTGGCCGATCTCGAAGACACGCCCGGCTTCAAGGTGGGGCGCGTGGAGGAAAAACTGGGCATCCTCGCCTCCGGCACGGCCGAGCTGGTTTTCGAGGATGCACGTCTGCCTGCGGACGCCCTGCTCGGGCAGGAGGGCGAAGGGTTCAAGCAGATGCTCAGCACCCTGGACGGGGGCCGCATCGGGATCGCCTCACAGGCGATCGGCATCGGGCGCGCGGTGCTGGAGGAGTCCCTTGCCTACGCCAGGACGCGCGAGCAGTTCAATAAGCCCATCTCGAGCTTCCAGGCGATCCAGTGGAAGCTGGCCGACATGGCGACCGAGCTCGATGCCGCGGAGCTTTTGACGCTTCGGGCGGCGTGGCTCGAAGACCACCACATGCCTTATGAAAAAGAGGCCGCCATGGCCAAGATGTTCGCTTCGGACATCACCATGCGGGCCTCGATCGAGGGGGTTCAGATCCTCGGCGGCTACGGCTACTCCCGGGAGTATCCCATGGAGCGGCACATGCGGGATGCCAAGATCTGCCAGATCTACGAAGGAACCAATGAGATCATGCGTCTGGTGGTGGCGCGAAACCTCCTGAAGGGGAAATAGCGCCCTGATTGGAAACGGGTTCGGGCTGGATAACCATTCCCTGAACATGCTGACTGAACCGGCGTCGACCCGTCGGCCGGTTCGAGGGATCGTCGGTCCAAAAAGGAGGGTGCCGCATGTCTATGACCTTCAACCCGAAGGTGTTCGGGGACATCGAAAAGGCGGAAGAGCGCTGGCGTAAAGAGCTGGAAGAGATTTTCAGGCAGCACGGCGAGAGGCTGGAGCGGTTCTCGACCGTTTCGGACGTCGAGATCGGCCGCCTCTATACCCCGCTCGATGTTCGGGACCAGCGTTACATGGATGCCCTGGGCTTTCCGGGCGAATACCCGTTCACCCGCGGTGTGCAGCCGTCCATGTACCGCGGGCGCCTCTGGACGATGCGCATGTTCGCGGGGCTGGGCACCGCCAAAGACACCAACCGCCGGTTCCACGTGCTGGTCAACGCCGGCCAGACCGGCCTGTCGACGGCCTTCGACATGCCGACCCTCATGGGCTACGACTCCGACGCCTCCAAGGCGCGCGGTGAGTGTGGGCGATGCGGGGTGGCCATCGACACCCTGAAGGACATGGAAGACCTCTTCGATGGCCTGCCGATCGATCAGATCACCACATCCATGACCATCAACCCCCCCGCCTCCGTCGTCTGGGCCATGTATATCGCGATGGCGGAAAACCGGGGGATCCCGCGGAATGTGATCGGCGGCACGATCCAGAACGACATGCTGAAGGAATTCATCGCCCAGAAGACCTTCATGTGCCCGCCGCGCCCTTCCGTGCGGCTCGTGACCGACACCGTCGAGTTCGGCACCCGCGAGGTCCCGCGCTGGAACACGATCAGCATCAGCGGCTATCACATCCGGGAGGCGGGCTCGACGGCGGTGCAGGAGCTGGCCTTCACGCTCGCCGACGGCATCGCCTACACGGAAGAGGCCTTGAAGCGCGGTCTGCCGGTCGACTCGTTCGCGCCGCGCTTCTCCTTTTTCTTTAACTCCCACCTGGATTTCTTCGAGGAGATCGCCAAGTTCCGCGCCGCCCGGCGGATGTGGGGCAAGATTATGCGCGAGCGCTTCAAGGCGCAGAACCCGCGCTCCTGGTGGCTCCGGTTCCACACCCAGACGGCCGGCTGCTCCTTGACGGCCCAGCAGCCTTACAACAACGTCGTGCGGACGGCGCTGGAGGCCCTTGCGGCGGTCCTGGGAGGTACGCAGTCGCTGCACACCAATTCGCTCGACGAGGTCCTCGCCATCCCCACCGAAGAGGCGGCCACGATCGCACTCCGGACCCAGCAGATCATCGCGGAGGAATCCGGCGTGGCCAATACCATCGATCCGCTCGGAGGCTCCTACTTTGTGGAGGGGCTCACGGACAAGATGGAGCGGGACGCCTTCGAGATCATCCGGAAGATCGACGACATGGGCGGCATGCTGGCGGCGATCGAGCGCAATTACCCGCAGCAGGAGATCGCCGACGCGGCTTATCATTACCAGCGGCAGATCGACGCGGGGGAGAAGACCGTCGTGGGGGTCAACAAGTACGTCACCGAAGAGGACGTCCCGGTGGAGATCCTGGAGATCGACGAGGAGCTCGAGCGGCTCCAGATCGAAAAACTCAACCGCGTGAAGTCGCTGCGCGACCAGACCAGGGTGGCGGAGTGCCTTGAACGGGTGGGCGAGGCGTGTGCGGCCGACACCAACGTCATGGAACCGGTGATTGCGGCTGTCAAGGCCCAGGCTACTTTGCAGGAGGTCTGCGACGTATACCGATCGGTGTTCGGCATCTATCGGGACCCGGGCATATACTGAGGTCGAAGGCGGCGAAGCACCCGGCCCCGGCGCTGCAAAGAGGGGTGCGGTCGAAGACGGGGCGGGGGTTGGATCGGGGGCCGCCCCGGGATGGTGAATAGGACGGAGCGAGTGTCCCGGCCGCGGCCGGGGGGTTTGGGGAAATTCACCCTGATTGGATGCGGGGCTCGGCGTGACGGGCCGCCGGCGCCTTGAAGAGATGCTGCAGGTGCGCTGCGCTTTGTCTCCAAGGTTAGCGTGAGGAGGACAAGATGACAGGCGGTAGAAGGGTTCGGGTCATGGTGGCGAAGCCGGGGCTTGACGGTCACGACCGGGGGGCGCGGATCATTGCGAGGGCCTATCGCGACGCCGGTTTCGAGGTGGTCTACAGCGGCCTTCATCAGAGCCCCGAAGAGATCGTTGAGGCCGCTATCCAGGAGGATGTGGACATGATCGGGCTTTCGAGCCTCGCAGGGGCCCATCGCTACCTTTTCCCCCGTGTCGTGGAACTGCTGAAGGAGAACGGAATCGACGATATCATCGTCGTAGGGGGCGGGATCATCCCCGAGGACGACATCCCGAAGATGAAGGCCGCCGGCATCAAGGAGATCTTCACGCCCGGCTCGCCGCTCGAGCAGATTGTTCAGTGGGTGAAGGACCATGTCACCCCGAGGGAGGTTTGAAGCCTGATGAATGAAATCGTCGAGAAGGTGATCGCCGGGGATGTACGCACCGCAGCGCGGCTCATTCGGGACATCGATGACCGGATGCCGCACGTGAGGGACATCCTCAAGGCGCTTTACCCCTACACCGGCCGGGCCTACGTGATCGGCATCACCGGCGCGCCGGGCGTGGGGAAGAGCACCCTCGTCGACCGGATGGTGAGCCACCTGCGCCAGCGGGAAAAGACGGTCGGTGTTCTGGCCGTCGATCCCACCAGCCCCTTCAGCGGCGGAGCGATCCTCGGGGACCGTGTACGGATGCAGCGCCACAGCATGGACAAGGGCGTTTTCATCCGGTCGCTCGCCACGCGGGGGCACTTCGGCGGCGTGACCCAATCGACCCGCAGCGCCATCGACGTCTTGGACGCCATGGGGAAGGACTACATCATCGTCGAGACGGTGGGTGTGGGCCAGGACGAGGTGGATGTAGTCAAGAGCGCCCACACGACGGTGATCGTCGTGATTCCGGGTATGGGAGACGACATCCAGGCCATCAAGGCGGGGATCCTAGAGGTGGGCGACATCTTTCTGATCAACAAGGCCGATCGGGACGGGGCCGACAAGACCATGACGGATCTCCGGCTGATGATCGACATGGACCAGAAGAAGTACGCCGAGGGCCGCTGGAAACCCCCCATCCTCAAGGCCCAGGCGGTTTTCGACGAAGGGGTGGTGGAGCTGATCGAGGCGATCGACCGGCACCGGGCTTACATCGAAGAGACGTGCGGGACTCTGCGGTTCCGGCAGCAACGAAGGCATGTGCGCGAGGAACTGGCTCAGCTGATCAAGGATCGGCTGGTCGAGGAGATGATCGGGCGCCTGATCGCCTCGGGCGAATTCGACCAGGCGGTGGATCGGATCGCCGACGGGTCGCTCGATCCCTATTCCGCCTGTGACGACCTTGTCCTGCCGCACCTTCAGATCTAGCGGAGGCCCTCCGTCGGGTGAAGACCCCTTCATCGCTGTTTTGCATCCGGAAATGGTCTTTTGGCCCAATCTTTGCGTTGATCTGCACCTTCGCCTGTGCGGTGGCCAACAGGCCGCCTCCGCGCAAAAGCTTGATCGCCTCGATATCGGCCCGGAATTCTCATTTCCGGATCGGGAACGAATGGGCGTGCGCAGGGCGGGCGGGGAGGGCTTCCATGCATAAAAGTCTCTGGTGGCTGCGTCAGGGCGTGATGGCATTGGCGGCGCTGTTTTTCCTCCTCTTCGGGGTCTATGTTCTCATCGCCGCCTACCATTTGAACGATCCCTTTTCCTTTGTCATGACCTTTTTTGCGTCCAACCTGATGATCCTGATCAGTCTTGCCCTTCTGGCAGGCTTTGTCTTTCAGATGTTCAAGGCTTTCAAGAAATCCGAAAATGAAGATCGGCCGGACGGACCGGTGGTTTGAGGCCCTAGTGCGAATGTGGCGGGGCCTTCGGCTCAATACCCGTGAACGGATTCAAGGGAGGGAAACCCCATGCCGCAAGAACAGTCGAGCAAGCCTTTCAGCAAGCGCCTCGCGGCGCTGCGGAAGAAAAAAGGCCTGACCCTCAAACATCTCGGCAACGAGACGGGGCTTGCGCCCAAATACATCTCCCAGGTCGAGAAGGGGGAGGTCATCCCACCGGTCGCGGTGATCCTCCAGCTTTCGAAGGCCCTCGAGGTCGATTCCAGCATCCTCCTGAAGGAAGAAAAGAAGCGGGCGGACGAACAGTCAGCGGAAGACTACCGCAAACGCACGGAGGACTACACCTACGAAAACCTGACCCCCGAGGCTCGGCACAAGCACCTGAAGGCCTTCCGGATCTTCATCGATCCGCGCTCGGAGCACAAGGGCGTCAGCTACCAGCACCCCGGTGAAGAGTTCGTCTACGTGCTTCAGGGAGAGGTGGAGGTCATGGTGGGCGAGAACCGGAATGTCCTCGCCCCGGGGCAAAACGTCCACTTCGATTCGTCCATCGTCCACAAGCTCAGGAATCTGAGCGATGTGCGGGCCGAACTCCTGGTGGTGCTCTACACCCCCTAGGGCGGAGTCCGCCCGCTGGCATGGATGGTTCTCTGATTCCAACCGTTTGAGCGAGGGTGAGGCATGGGCTACCAGTTGACGGAAGAACAGCGGATGATCCAGGCGATGGTCAGGGATTTCGCCCGGGAGGAATTGCTGCCGACGGCGGCCGAGCGGGACCGCACCTGCGAGTTTCCGCGGGAGAATCTGCGCAAGATGGGGGAGCTCGGGTTGATGGGGATGAACGTCCCGGCGGAGTACGGCGGCGCGGGGGCCGACACCGTCAGCTACTCGGCGGCGATGCAGGAGGTCGCCTATGCCTGCGCTGCGACGGCGGTCATCATGTCCGTCCACAACTCGGTCGCCTGCGGGCCGATCTATCTCTTCGGGTCGGATTTCCTCAAGGAGACCTACCTCAAACCGCTGGCCGCCGGCAGGAAGATCGGCTCGTTCGCCCTGACCGAGCCTTCGGCGGGATCCGACCCGGCGAACCAGCACACGAAGGCCGTACGGGACGGGGACAGCTACGTCATCACCGGGAACAAGATCTTTATCAGCACCGGCAAGAACTCGGATGTCACGGTGGTGACCGCCTACACCGACAAGGGCAAGCGCCACCGCGGGATCAGCGCCTTCGTGGTGGAAAAGGGGACGCCGGGGTTTTCGGTCGGGAAGGAAGAGGAGAAGATGGGCCTCAGGGCCTCGGACACCGTGGAGCTGATCTTCGATGAGTGCCGGGTGCCGGCCGGGAACCTCCTCGGCCAGGAAGGGGACGGGTTCCTGATCGCCATGGCGTCCCTCGACGGCGGCCGGATCGGGATCGCCTCGCAGTCGGTCGGGATCGCTCAGGCCTGCCTCGAAGCCAGCGTGAGCTACGCCCGGGAGCGGGTCCAGTTCAACAAGAGCATCTCGCAGTTCCAGGGGATCCGCTGGATGATCGCCGATATGGCGCTCGAGATCGAGGCCGCGCGGCTGCTCACCTTCAACGCCGCCGCCATGCGGGACCGGGGTGAGAACTTCGGCGCGGCGGCCTCCATGGCCAAGCTCTACGCCTCGGAAATGGCCAACCGGGCCGCCTACAAGGCCATCCAGGTCCACGGCGGGTACGGGTACATGAAAGACTTCCCGGTGGAGCGCTACTACCGGGACGCGCGGGTCCTGACGATCTACGAGGGGACCTCCGAGATCCAGCGCCGCGTGATTGCAAAGCACATCTTCGGACGCTGAGCCCGTTCTACCGTTTGGCCTCGATGTGGCGCAGGACGCGGTCGATCCGCCGCAGCACCTCGTCCCGGCCGAGGACCACCATCACCTCGAACAGGCCCGGGCTGGCGGTTCGGCCGGTCAGGGCCAGCCGGAGCGGCTGGGCGACTTCCTTCAGCTTGATGCCGCGCTCCCCGAGGTAGGCCCTGAACACGTCCTCCAAGGCGGCCTCCGTGAAGGTCCCCATGACTTTCAGCCTCCGCGCGAGGTCCTCGAGGTGGGGCAGGACCTCGGGGACCAGGAATTTCTTGTCCCCCTTCTCCTCATAGGCGAGCGTTTCATCGAAGTACATCCGGGCGGCGTCGGCCATCTCGACCAGGGTCCTGCTGCGTGGTTTGAGGGTGGCGACCGCCGCCTCGAGCTGTCGGGCCGGTACCCCCCGGATGCCGATGGCGTCCAGGAAGGGGGCGAGCAGTCCGGCCAGATCCTGGTCGGACGTTTCGCGGATGTACTGTGCATTCAGGTCGATGAGTTTTTCGAGATTGAAGACGCCGGCGGATTTGCCGACGTTTTCGAGCGAGAATGTTTCGATGAGTTCTTCCCGGGTGAATTTCTCCTGGTCGCCGTGGGACCAGCCCAGGCGCACGAGGGCGTTCAGCAGCGCATGCGGCAGATAGCCCATGTCGCGGTAGGCGAGGACCGACATGGCGCCGTGGCGTTTGCTGAGGCGGGTCTTGTCGGGGCCAAGGATCATGGGGACGTGGGCGTAGTAGGGCGTGGGCACCCCGAGGGCGTTGTAAATCTGGATCTGACGGGGGGTGTTGTTCACGTGGTCGTCGCCGCGGATCACGTGGGTGATCCCGAGGTCGATGTCGTCGGCCACCACCGCCATGTGATAGGTCGGGCTGCCGTCGGAGCGGCGCAGGATGAGGTCGTCCAACTCCTCGTTCGAGATGCGGATCGGCCCCTTGATGAGGTCGTCGAAATGGGTGGTCCCGGTGGCGGGGCATTTGAGCCTGACGACGGAGCCCGGGGCCGGTCCGAGCCCGAGGTCGCGGCAGGTGCCGTCGTATTTGGGTTTGAGGCCCCTGGCCTTGGCGGCGCTGCGTTTTTCTTCCAGGAGTTCGGGGGAGCAGTGGCAGTGGTAGGCCTTGCCCTCGGCGAGCAGTTGGTCGATGGCGCGGTTGTAAAGGTCGTAGCGCCGGGACTGGAAATAAGGGCCGGCATCCCAGTCGAGCCCCAGCCACTGCATGGACTCGATGATCGCCTGCGCGGCCTCGTCCGTGGATCGCGCCTGGTCGGTGTCCTCGATCCGCAGGATGAACGTCCCGCCGTGCCGGCGGGCGAAGAGCCAGTTGAAGAGGGCTGTCCGGGCGCCGCCGATGTGTAGATAACCGGTGGGGCTCGGGGGGAAACGGGTGACGATCTTCTGTTCGGTCATGAGATAGAAAAGCCTCCAGGGAATATTCAGATGGTGCCCATCCGGAAATGATGTCCCGGTAGAACCCGGTTTCCAATCCGGAAATGAGGATTTTTCTTCACACCCTTCGGGTGCTCAGTCCCACCGCTTCGCGGCGGGTCCCGGTTTGGCCAATATCAAG